>JAJZUZ010000094.1 GCA_021845965.1 Pseudomonadota bacterium
AAGTCCGAGGCCGTGCACCACGTGCTGATGAAGGTCGAGACGCACAACCACCCGACCGCCATCTCGCCCTTCCCGGGCGCTTCCACCGGCGCCGGCGGCGAAATCCGCGACGAGGGCGCCACCGGCCGTGGCTCCGAGCCCAAGGCGGGCCTGACCGGCTTCACCGTCTCCAAACTGTGGGGCGGCTGGTCCGACCAGCCGGGCGGCAAGCCCGAGCACATTGCCAGCCCGCTGCAGATCATGATCGAGGGCCCGCTGGGTGGCGCGGCCTTCAACAACGAGTTTGGCCGTCCCAACCTGACCGGCTACTTCCGCGAATACGAGCAGGCTGCAGCGAGCGACCAGGACACCGTACTGCGCGGCTACCACAAGCCCATCATGATCGCCGGCGGCGTGGGCTCCATCGACGCCAATCTCACGAAGAAGATCGAATTCCCCGCCGGCACGCTGCTGATCCAGCTCGGTGGCCCCGGCATGCGCATCGGCATGGGGGGCGGCGCCGCCAGCTCCATGGCGACTGGCGCCAACGCGGCGGAGCTGGACTTCGACTCCGTGCAGCGCGGCAACCCGGAAATCGAGCGCCGCGCGCAGGAGGTCATCAACCACTGCTGGGCCCAGGGCGACAAGAACCCCATCCTGGCCATCCACGACGTCGGTGCCGGCGGTCTCTCGAACGCCTTCCCCGAGCTGACCAACGACGCCGGGCGCGGCGCGCGCTTCGACCTGCGCGCGGTACCGCTCGAAGAATCGGGCCTGGCACCCAAGGAGATCTGGTGCAACGAGAGCCAGGAGCGCTATGTCCTGGCCATTGCCCCCGAGTCGCTGGAGACCTTCAGGGCCTACTGCGAGCGCGAGCGTTGCCCCTTTGCCGTGGTCGGCGTGGCCACTGAGCGTCGCCAGCTCGAACTGGTCGACGAGGGCCGGGAGAGCCCGGTGGACATGCCCATGGATGTGCTGCTGGGCAAGCCGCCCAAGATGCACCGCGATGTCAAGACGATCGTGCGGCGTTTCAAACCGCTGGACCTGACGGGCGTGGAGCTGCAAAAGGCCGTGATCGACGTGCTGAGCCACCCCACGGTGGCCTCCAAGCGCTTCCTCATCACCATCGGCGACCGCGCCGTGGGCGGCCTCACGCACCGCGACCAGATGGTCGGGCCCTGGCAGGTGCCGGTGGCTGACGTGGCCGTGACGCTGGCCGACTACGCCGGTTTCGCCGGTGAGGCCATGAGCATGGGCGAGCGCACCCCGCTGGCCGTGCTGGATGCGCCGGCCTCGGGCCGCATGGCCGTGGCCGAGGCCATCACCAACCTGCTGGCGGCGCCCATCGAACTGCCGCGCGTCAAGCTCTCGGCCAACTGGATGGCCGCCTGCGGCGAGCCCGGTGAAGACGCCGCGCTCTATGCCACCGTCAAGGCCGTGGGCATGGAGCTGTGCCCGGCGCTGGGCATCTCGATTCCGGTCGGCAAGGACAGCCTGTCCATGCGCACGCAGTGGCAGGACAGGGCCGAAAAGAAGAAGGTCACGTCGCCGGTGTCCCTGATCATCAGCGCCTTTGCCACGCTGGCGGACGTGCGCGGCACGCTGACACCGCAGCTGGACAACACCGCTGACACCACGCTGCTGCTGGTCGACCTGGGCAAGGGCAAGAGCCGCATGGCCGGCTCCATCCTGGCGCAGACGTTGAATCAGACAGGCGACGTGGTGCCCGACCTGGACGACCCGCGGGACCTCATCCAGCTCGTGAATGCGGTCAACGCCTTGCGCGCCGAGGGCAAGGTCCTGGCCTACCACGACCGCAGCGACGGTGGCCTGCTAGCTGCGGTCGCCGAGATGGCCTTCGCCGGCCACGTCGGTGTCGCGCTGAATGTGGACCTCCTCGTGTCCGAAGGCGCCAACACCGACCACGGTGATGCCAAGAACTGGGCGACCCAGGTCAGCGCGCGCCGCGAGGAGCTCACGCTCAAGGCCCTGTTCAACGAGGAACTGGGGGTGGTGCTGCAGGTCCGCAGCGCAGACCGCGATGCCGTGCTGGCCGTGCTGCGCGAGCATGGCCTGTCCCGGTTCAGCTACGTGATCGGCCAGACGCGCCCGCAGGGAACCGGGGCCGGCGAGCTGCAGGTCTGGCGCGATGCCAAGGCGGTGTTCACGGCCAAGCTGGCCGACCTGCACCAGGTCTGGGACAGCGTGAGCTGGAAGATCTGCCAGCAGCGTGACAACACCGCCTGCGCCGACCAGGAGCACGCCGCGGCCGGTGCACCGACGGATCCCGGCATGCACGTGCACCTGACCTTCGATCCGTCGCAGAGTCTGGCTCCCGCGTTGTTGAAGAATCGTCCGAAGGTGGCCGTGCTGCGCGAGCAGGGCGTGAACTCGCACGTGGAAATGGCCTACGCTTTCACGGAGGCCGGCTTCGAAGCCTATGACGTGCACATGACGGATTTGCAGAGCGGTCGCGCCAACCTCAAGGACTTCAAGGGCGTGGTGGCCTGCGGCGGTTTCAGCTACGGTGATACCCTGGGCGCCGGTATCGGCTGGGCGCGTTCCATCACCTTCAACCAGGTGCTGTCCGAGCAGTTCCAGGCCTTCTTTGCGCGCCCCGACACCTTTGGCCTGGGCGTGTGCAACGGGTGCCAGATGTTTGCCGAGCTGGCCGACATCATTCCGGGTGCGCAGGACTGGCCGCGCTTCACCACCAACCGCAGCGAGCGTTTCGAGGCGCGCTATTCCATGGTGGAGGTGCTGGAGTCGCCCTCGCTGTTCTTCCGGGGCATGGCGGGCAGCCGCCTGCCGATCGCGGTGGCGCACGGCGAGGGCTATGCCAACTTCGCCTACCGCGGCGACGCAGCCAAGGCGATCGCGGCCATGCGTTTCGTCGACAACAGCGGCGCGCCCACCGAGGTCTATCCCTTCAACCCGAACGGCAGCGCCGGCGGTCTGACCTCGGTCACCACCGCCGACGGCCGCTTCACGGCCATGATGCCGCACCCGGAACGTGTGTTCCGCAACATCCAGATGAGCTGGACGCCGCTGGACAAGAGCGCGCCCAGTCCCTGGATGCAGTTGTGGCGCAATGCGCGCCGCTGGGTCGGTTAAGGCCTGAGAGGGCGACGCCGGGCCGGCGTCGCCACTCCCCAAGTGACGGCGGGCCCGACATCCAGGCGGCGGCCGGGGCTGACGGCGTGAACTATTTCGCGGTCCGGCGGCTGCCGCGGCCGGGCTTTGCGGTAAGCTGGGGACACCTTTCATAAGTGTGCTTAGCAAGAACATGACCCAGCGTGGCCTGCTCCGTCTCCTTGCCCTGGGCGTGCTGGTGCTCATCCTGCTGCTGGCGTGGCAGTTGGGGCGCAGCTATGCGGACGCCATCGAGAACGCGACCGACGATGCCGGCAACCTGGTCTCAGCGCTGGATGCGCAGCTCACCGCCACGCTGCGGCGGGTCGAGTCCAATCTGCACAACATCGCTGCCCAGCTGCCCGCGGTAGCGCCCGTGCGGGCCGGCGCGCCGGTGCGGCGCCGGATGGCCCAGCCCGTGCTGCGGCGCTTCAGCGACAACTTTCCCGAGGTCAACGGCTTCTTCGTCTGGAGCCGCGACGGGGAGTTGCTGGCGAGTTCGGAAGCTACCGATCCAGGGCCCATCCGCATCGATCATCGGCCCGGTTTCCTGGAGCTCAGGGCCGAGCCGGAGGCGCAGATCACGTTCTCGGACTCGATCCGCAGCCGCATCTACGCGCAGGACACGGTGGCGGTCTACGTGCCGGTGCGCAACGCGCGCGGTGGTCTCGACGCAGTGGTGACGTCGACGCTCAACATCGACCGCATCACGCGTTCCTTCGAATCCCTGCAACTGCCGCAGGGCAGTGTCATCTTCATGCGGCGCAGCGACAACCACAAACTGGTGCTGCGCTACCCCTATGTCGAACGGGAGATCAACAAACCGGTGCGCAATGCGATCCAGCAGCGCATCGACCAGGGAATCGTGGCGGGCCGCGACCGCTTCCAGGCCGTGACCGATGGCGAGTGGCGCCTCTATGGCTTCCGCAAGCTGCAGGGCTATCCCTACTACGTGGTGGTCGGGCTCGCACAGCGCAGCGCGCTGGCCAACTGGCATCGCAACGCACGGTATCTGGTCGGCGGCGTCGTGCTGCTGGGCGTGGCCATGCTGTTCCTGCTCTGGCAGATGGCGCGCCTGGAACGCCAGCGCGCGCAGGCACAGCGTGAGGCTGGTCGTGCCCAGGATCTGCTGCGCGAGGCGATCGACAGTCTTTCCGCCGGCATCGTGGTCTACGACGAGCAAGATCGGCTGATCGCGTACAACGAGGCGATGCGCCAGCTCTATGCCGGCTTCAGCGACGTCATCGTGCCCGGCCGGACATTTGAGGAGATCACCCGCGCTGGCGCCCAGCGGGGAAGTTTCACGGCGGCCATCGGCCGCACCGAGGCGTGGTTGGCTGAGCGCATGCAACAGCATCGGGCCGCGGATGGCGTGCCGTACGAGCAGGAACTGGCGGATGGCCGATGGGTGCAGTTCACCGAGCACCGCACCCCGGCCGGCCACACGGTGGGGACCCGGATCGACATCACGGAGCGCAAGCAGCTGGAGAACGAGCTGCGTGACCAGGCGACGACCGACGCCCTGACCGGCCTGCCCAACCGGCGCCATTTCCTGGCGCGGCTGGACGAGGAGGTGGAGCGGGTGCGCCGTCGCACGACGCAACAGGCCTGCGTGCTGATGATGGACCTCGATCACTTCAAGCGCATCAATGACCAGTTCGGCCATGCCGCGGGCGACAGCCTCTTGCGTCATTTCGCCCAGCTGCTGGCGGAGGAGCTGCGCAGCACCGACACCTGCGGCCGCATGGGCGGCGAGGAGTTTGCCGTCATCCTGCCGGGCACGGACGTGAAGGCGGCAGAGGTGCTCGCGCGGCGCATCTGCAGCCGGCTGGCAGGCGTGCCCCTGCGCATCGGCACGCAGCAGGTGTACGTCACGGTCAGCATGGGCATCGCCGCCATCGATCCGGCCGACCTGACGGCCGACACGGTGCTTTCGCGGGCTGATGGCGCGCTGTACCAGGCCAAGGAGGCGGGACGCAACCGGGTCGCGGTGGCGACCTGAGGTCTGGGGGTCCGTGAGCATCGGGTGGTTCGCGCCAGCGCCATCGATTGATCGGGGTCAAATCATCGCCGCGGTGGCTTCCTATACTGAACCTGCATGGATGCGCCTTCCGCGCATCACCGGAGGTCCCACATGAATGCGAAAACCCCCACCGGGCAAGTCGACAGCGCGCCGCTGAACACCTTCACCAACTGCCATGCGGGCATCCTGCGGCATATGGCGGACCTGGGCGATCTGCCCCTGCTGCTGGCGCCGGCGCAGCGCGCCCGCCGCATTGCGGAGGAGGCGCTGGCCTTCTTCCGCGCCGCGGTGTTCGAGCATCATGCGGAGGAGGAGGCCGAACTCTTTCCCGCCGTGCTCAAGAGCGCGGCCCCGGGGGCGGAGCGCGAACGCGTGCAAGCCATGACCGAGCGATTGAGCCGCGAGCACCGTGCGGTGGAGGCGCTCTGGAAGTCCCTGGAGCCCGGCCTCAAGCAGGTCGCCAAAGGGCACGACACCGCAATCAACACCGCCGACCTGGAACGGCTGGTGCAGCAATACTCGGCGCACGCGGCCTTTGAAGAGGCGGAGTTCCTGCCGCTGGCGCAGCAGATCCTGAGCCGCAACACGAACCATATGGACGCGCTGGATCTGTCCCTGCACATGCGCCATATGCCCCCGCCGATGAAGGCTTACATCTGAACCGCAGCGCGCTGTTTTCCGCCACGACGCGGCACGCGTCGGCTTGACAGTGTCCCGGACCGGGCGCGATACTGGCTCGCCGACGCCAGCGAGCTGCCCACGACGGGCACGCCGTGCGCCGTCCGGAAAGGGAGCCTGATGGACACCTTCAACCCGCTTGCGCAGAATGCCGCCATCAACGGCCTGATCACGGCCATCTCGCGCAATACCGAGGACGGCGTGCTGGCCAGGCACCTGGGGGCCCCCTCCTGGTACATCGTGGCGGACTATCTGCACCCGCATGAGTTCGAGCGTGGCCATCTGCTGATTGCGCAGGGTGCGCCGGATCGCAACATCTACTTTCTGGAATCAGGCAATCTCAAGGTCGACGTCAAGACCGACAAGGGCCTGGTGCAGCTGGCCATCCTCGGCGCGGGCACGGTGGTGGGGGAGGGCAGCTTCTTCTCGCGCCTGCCGCGCAATGCCTCGGTGCTGACCTACACCGCCTGCAAGGTCTGGGAGATGAGCCCGGCGGACTTCGAAACGCTGGGCAAGAAGCATCCCAGTGTGGCGCTTTCGCTCTCCATGGCACTCGGGGCCATCCTGGCCACGCGCATGCTGGACGTCAGCAAGCGCATCGCCATCACCTGAGAACTTGTGAATCAATCCACTGCGCAGCCTGATCGCCACGAGTTCGTCGCAAGTCCGGGGGGCATCAAGCTGCCCAGGCGGCCATCAGTCGGGCCGCGGCCTGTTCAGGATCGGCTTCGCCGGTGATGGCGCGCACCACCGCCAGTGAGCCCACCCCGGTGGCCTTGATCGCAGGCAGTTCGGCCGCGGAGATGCCGCCGATGGCCACGCCCGGGTAGTGGCGCATCAGCCGTGCATAGGCCGCCAGCCGGCCCGGTCCCTGCGGGGCCGTGGCCATGCGCTTGAGGGTCGTGGGGTAGACCGCGCCCATGGCCAGGTAGCTCGGGCTCAAGTTGTCGGCCCGCACCATCTCCGCGTAGCCGTGGCTGGACAGGCCCAGTCGCAGGCCGGCGGCGCGGATGGCGGTGAAGTCGGCGATCTCCATGTCCTCCTGGCCGAGATGCACGCCGTAGGCGCCGGCGGCAATGGCCTCGCGCCAGTGGTCGTTGATGAACAGCAGCGCGGCGGTGCCGCGCACCGCGTCCACCGCGGCCTGCACTTCACGCCGCACCGCCGCCGCATCGTCCGACTTGAAGCGCAGTTGCACGGTCGGCACGCCCGCGCGTGCCATTCGGCCCACCCATTCGGCGCTCGGCAGCACGGCGTAGACACCCAGTACCTTGGGGCAGGCGGGGAAGGCCTCGCGGCGCGGCCAGGGCCGCAGGCCGAAGTCGGCCGGCTCATCGGGCCAGGCCAGCGGATCGAAGCGGCCGGTGCGCTGCACCTGCGCCTGCCAGGCGCGGGCCACGCACTCGGCGTCGATCTCGACGAAACCCAGGGCCAGTGCGGCCTGCTTGGCGCTGCGATAAGCCGCGTCCTCGCAGCTGAAGTTCAGCGCTGGCGTGCCGGCGACGGGGATGGCCTTGTCCTGGTGCGCGGCGACGATGGCGCGGGCGTCGGAATTGAGTTCAAACATGGATCGGTTCGTCGTGGCGAGTCAGGCGTGATGCCAGAACGGCGTGCCCAGCACGGGCGTGGAGGGTTGGGCGGCGTCCTGTTCGCTCATGGCGCCGGAACGGTACGCATCGCGGCCGGCCTGCGTGGCGGCGGCGAAGGCCCCGGCCATGGCGACCGGGTCCTGCGCCAGTGCGACGGCGGTATTGAGCAGCACACCGTCAAAGCCCCACTCCATGACGGTGCAGGCGTGCGAGGGACGGCCCAGGCCGGCATCCACGATCAGGGGCACGTCCAGGCGCTCGCGCAGCACGCGCATGGCGTAGGGGTTGACCGGCCCCTTGCCGGTGCCGATGGGCGCGGCCCAGGGCATGACGGCCTGGCAGCCCACATCCACCAGGCGCTGGCACAGCACCAGGTCCTCGGTCGTGTAGGGCAGCACCTTGAAGCCGTCCTTGATCAGCCGTTCGGCGGCCTGCACCAGATTGAGTGTGTCGGGCTGCAGCGTGTAGTCGTCGCCGATGACTTCGAGCTTGATCCACGGAGTCTCGAACACCTCGCGCGCCATCTGCGCCGTGGTGATGGCCTCCTGCACGCTGTGGCAGCCCGCGGTATTGGGCAGCACGGGGACCTGCAGCTTCTTGAGCAGTTCCCAGAACTGGTTGCCGCTCTCGCCGGGCACGGCGCCCTGGCGGCGCAGCGAGGCGGTCAGCATGCCGGGGCGCGCCGTGTGGACGGCCGCCTCCAGCACCGCGGGCGAGGGATAGCGCGAGGTGCCCAGCAGCAGGCGGCTGTGGAAGGTTTCGCCGTAGAGGACGAGGGGATCGTGGGATGTGTTCATGCTCATGATTAGGGCCTGTTCACACTAATTTCTTATGTGCGAAGGTGCTTAAAACAGCGCCAATCTAGGCGCGCGACGACGCCCAGACTGGCTGTCTGGGCTAGGAGTGCAACAACGAGTGGCGCTGTTTTAAGCACCTTCCCTGCGGGTTGCGGCCAAAAATGCCATGCGCGGCGTTGCGAAGCCTTGCCGGGGGCCGACCCCGGCTGCGCTTCGCGCCTTGTGTATGACATTTTTGATCCGCAACGCATCTTCAGAAATTAGTGTGAACAGGCCCTAGCCTCCCGTAACCGGGGAGATGATTTCGACGCGGTCGCCGTCCTTCAGCGGATGCTGGGCGTACTGCGTCCTCGGGACGAACTGTGTGTTGACGGCGGCGGCAAAGGGCGGCTTCGCCTCGATGGCCGCCACGGCATCAGCGACCGTCGCACCAGCGGCCAATTCGTGCTCCTGTCGGTTGATGATGACTT
>JAJZUZ010000095.1:0-1980 GCA_021845965.1 Pseudomonadota bacterium
CGGGGTACTCACCGGGCTCGGTGAGCTGGAACTTGTTCTCCCATTCGACGGCGTCGAACTTGGTGTCTTCGTTGAGTTCGCGCTTGTACTTCAGGTAGAGCTCGGTGAACCACCACTGGGTGGCGCCGACCCCGTAGCCGATGCTGGCGGCGGCCTCGCGCGGGGTGTCGGCCTTCTCGGCGCTGCCGAGCTTGAAGTCGATCTCGCGCTCGCCGTAGGTCACGGCAGGGGTGTAGACGTAGTCGGCCGGGCCGGCGTTGGCCAGCAGGGGGCTCAGCAGGGCCCCTGCGAGCAGCAGCGTCGCATGTTTGTTCATCGGGAAGTCTTTCAGGCAGTGGCGGGGGTGGCGGGTCGAAGGCGCACGAGGCGCATGCCGGTGAGGATGAGGGCCAGGGTGGCAACGTAGAACACGACCTGGATGCCCGAGGGCATGGCGTCGTAGCCGGCCAGGGTGTGCAGCAGGCGGCCTGCGAGCGACTGGTTGTCCAGCAGCCAGCTGGTGTTCCACAGCGGGGTGGCCAGGCTGGGCAGCAGGTCGGCCTGCACCAGGAAGCGTGCGGCCTGGCTGGCCATGGCGGCGGCCAGCAGCAGCACCAACCAGCTGGTGGCACTGAAGAAGTAGCGGGCCGGCACGCGCAGCACGCCAGCGTAGAGGGCGAAGCCGGCGGCACAGCCCAGCAGCAGGCCGAGGGCGCCGCCGCCCAGCACGCTGCTGGTGCTGTCGGTGCCGCCACTCATCAGGCCGTAGAGGAAGAGTGCGGTCTCGGAGCCTTCGCGCAGGATGGCCAGGCCCACGACCAGGGCCAGCGCCGACATTTCACGGCTGCCGCTGCGCACGTCGGCGCCGAGCTGCTTGGCTTCGCGCGCCAGCTGCATGCCGTGGCGCGCCATCCAGATGTTGTGCCAGGCCAGCATGAGCGCGGCCAGCACCAGGATGCCGGCATTGAAGAGCTCCTGGCCCATGCCTTCGGCCAGCTCGGCGATGCGGCCGGTGAACACGGCCACCAGCAGCGAGCCCAGCACCCCGGCGACGATGCCGGCGCCGAGCCAGGCGTTGCGGTGGCGCAGGTTGCGCGTGGCGACAGCGATGATGCTGATGATGAGGGCTGCCTCTAGCGTTTCGCGGAAGACGATGATGGCCGAGCCGAGCATGCTGACGGACTCCCTTATTCCGCGATCAGCACGCCGCGTGCCGTCTTTTCGTTGAACTCGCCATAGAAGGGGTAGCGGCCGGGCTTGAGCGGGCCGACAAAGATATTGGCCTTGGCGCCGGGGGCGATGACCTTCTCGCGGTTGAGCTCGTGGCTTTCGAACTCCTCCGGCGTGCTGTCCTGGTTGTGCACCACCAGCTTGATCTTCTGGCCCGCCGGCACGCGCAGCTCGGCGGGCTCGAAGCGGTGCTCGCGGATGACGAGGCTGTAGTTGTTGTCGGCAGCCCAGGCCGTGAGGCTGGCGGTGGCCAGCAGGGCAAGGAGGAGTTTCTTCATGGTGTGGATTTCCTTGGAGACAAATGATAACAATTCGCATTTCTTTGTCAACCCTGCGGAGTACGGGGCCGCCCAGGCGGCAGGGAATGGCGGGCCGACAGGGATAATCTCGGCTCCCTCTAGGAGTGTTCGTGGATATTGTTTTGCTGAGCAAGGCCGCCGTGATGGGCATCGTCGAAGGCCTGACCGAATTCCTGCCCATCTCCAGCACCGGCCACCTGATCCTGGCCGGCACGCTGATGGGCTTTGACGACGAGAAGGCCAAGGTCTTCGACATCGCCATCCAGACCGGCGCCATCCTGGCCGTGATCTGGGTCTACTGGCAGAAGATCCGCGCCACGGTGGTGGCGCTGCCGACGCAGAAACAGGCGCAGCAGTTCGCGCTCAACGTGCTCATCGCCTTCTTCCCGGCGGTGGTGCTGGGCCTGCTGGCGGGCAAGGCCATCAAGGCGCATCTGTTCACGGCCGAGGTGGTGGCGAGCACCTTCATCCT
>JAJZUZ010000095.1:2080-8556 GCA_021845965.1 Pseudomonadota bacterium
CTGATCGGCGCCGGTGTCTACAGCCTGTACAAGGAGCGCGCGCTGCTGTCGGCGGCGGACCTGCCGCTGTTCGGCGTGGGCCTGCTGTTCTCCTTCATCAGCGCCTGGCTGTGCGTGCGCTGGCTGCTCAAGTTCATCTCCAGCCACAGCTTCAACGGTTTTGCCTGGTACCGCATCGTGTTCGGCGTCGTGGTGCTCGCCACGGCCTGGAGCGGGTTGGTCAGCTGGACGGCGTAGGGCGGCCATCGGCTTTTGCGATGGCAGCCCGGGCGCAACCTGGCCCGCCCCAACCTCAAGGTATGGCGCAATGGGCGGCAAAGCGCTCCAGGTAAGGCGTGAGGCGTTTCTGGCGATGATGGACGAGGTAGAAACGACGGGTGAGGCGCGGCAGCGTGGTATCGAGCACCACCAGCCGACCGAGGCTGAGCAGGTCCTGCACTGAGCACAGGGAGAGGCAGGCCAGCCCCAGGCCCTCGGCCGCCGCTCGCTTGATGGCCTCCGTGCTGCCGAATTGCATCGCGCCATCGAGGTGGTGCAGGTGCGGCAGGAGCGCATGTTCCACCGTTTCGCGCGTACCGGAGCCCGGCTCACGCAACAGCCATCGGGACTGGCGCAGGGACTTGAGCGGCACGCGCTGGTCTGCGGCAGCGAGCCGTGCCGGGTGTGAGGGTGCGCAGACGATCACCAGCTCGTCTTCCCGCCAGGGCAACACGCGCAGGTCTGCCTCATGGCAGGGGCCTTCGATCAGGCCCATGTCGACCTCCAGGCGGGCCACGGAGGCGGCGACTTCGCGGGTGTTCCCGATCTGCACGTCCATGGCCACCGCCGGCCAGGCGCGCTGGAAACCTGCCACCAGCGCAGGCAACAGATAATTGCCGATCGTGGTGCTGGCACCAATGCGCAAGCGGGTCGCCAGCCCATCCTTGCCGTCGTCGGCCGCACCCACGCCAAACTGCGCCTCGATCTCCTGCGCTGCATTGAGCAAGGCGCGCGCGCCCGGCAGCAGGGAACGGCCCACGTCGTTGAGCAGGAGGCGCTTGCCCACCCGGTCAAACAGGCGGGCCCCGAGCAGACGCTCGAGCTCGATCAGCGCGCCACTGGTGGCCGATTGGGAGAGCGCGACGCGCAGGCCCGCGGCGGTGGTGCTGCCCGTGTCGGCAACCGCCGTGAAGATCAAGAGCTGACGAAGTGTGAGCCGCACCGGGGAATCTCCAACTACCTGATTGTCCGCTAGGTCATATGCAGATAAACCGTTTGGCGAATAGTTTAAGCGGCCCCAGACTCCCGCCATCGCTTTCGAACCCGATGCATTGGAGTACCTCATGTCAGCCACCGCCCAGCCGGCGTCTACGTCCCGCCTCACCACCCACTCGTCCGCCAGCCAGCGCCACCAGGACATGCGCACGTACGCACGCGGCCTGCTGCCGGGGCTGATCCTGACGGGTGCGATCGCCCTCGTCTCGATCCAGCTGGGGAAGGTCGGATGGTTGCAGTCCAACGGCCTGGGCGCACTGACCCTGGCCATCGTGCTGGGCATGGCGGTGGGCAATACGGTGTATTCCCGCGTCGGCGCCAGGACGGGCACGGGGGTGCACTTTTCCAAGGTCAGGCTGCTGCGCCTGGGTATCGTCCTGTATGGCCTCAGGCTCACCTTTCAGGACATCGGCAACGTGGGTTGGGCGGGCGTCGCGATCGATGCCGCCGTGCTGACGAGCACCTTCGGTGTTGCCTACCTGGTGGGGACCAAGGTGCTCGGCGTGGAGCGCGGGACCGCGCTGCTGATCGGTGCCGGCAGTTCGATCTGCGGCGCCGCCGCAGTCCTGGCCACCGAGCCCGTGGTGCGCGGGCGCGCCGAGCAGGTCACGGTGGCGGTTTCCACCGTGGTCGTGTTCGGGACCCTGGCGATGTTTCTCTATCCTGCGCTCTACCACCTGAACGCGAGGTATCAACTGGTCCACCTCTCGCCGGCGGCCTACGGTCTATTCGCGGGCTCGACGATCCACGAAGTCGCCCAGGTCGTGGCGGGCGCGCGCGCGATCAGCGAGCAGGCCGCGGACACCGCAGTGATCGCCAAGATGGTGCGTGTGATGATGCTGGCGCCGTTCCTGCTTGTCCTGTCGGCGTGGCTGTCGCGCTCATCGGACCACCAGGAGGCACGGGGTCAAGGCGGCGGGCCGGCCCGGGGTCGGCGTCGGCGCGACCTCGTCATGCCCTGGTTCGCGCTGGGCTTTGTTGCGGTGGCGGCACTGAACTCGCTCTCTCTGCTACCCCGTGCCGTGGTGGACCGGGTGATCGATATCGATACCGCGCTGCTCGCCATGGCCATGGCCGGACTGGGCCTGACCACCCATGTTTCGGCCATCCGCCAGGCGGGTATTCGACCGCTGGCGCTGGCGGCTGTGCTCTTTGCATGGCTGATCTGCGGCGGGCTTGCCATCAACCTGGGCGTCGCGGCGCTGGTCCATTGATCCGGTTGCGATGGCCCGGCGCACCGACCCGCAACGGGAAGAGCGACACGCCGTGGCTGCGGTCCCGCCGGGAACGGGCGGTCAGGGCATCTTCCGAAAGTGGCCGTTGACGCCCGCGTTTCCCGAGCGTCGAGCCGGTCTCAGCGGCCCAGCTGATCCGCCGTGTGATCAAGACAGCGCCTGACGTCTTCGATGTCGAGGCGCTCGCCGGATTTGGCTTTCAGCTCGACGCTGACCCCCGCGGCTCCTGGCGAAACGTTGATGGAGGCCAATTTGTCGTACTGCGTGGAGGGGCAGGAGCAGGTTCCCGAAGCGCACTTGCCCAACTCCTCCAGCAATTTCGCCTGCTGCTCAGGCGCTACGGATGCCTCGACCTTGAGACCATCCCCTGTTGGATCGACCTGGTATCTCATGCATGCACCTCCATGGCCCGCAGGGTATTCCGATCACGGGGTTTCCCGAGTGATCTGGATCAAGGAGCGTCCGCTTCTGCATCCAATCGGGTAGCCCGGCGGTTCACACGCGCCAGTTGCCGACGGAAACGCCGGGCAGGCATCTGACACAAGGTCTGCCTGCACGCTGCTGCGCCCAAGGCTGTTCAGGCCGGGTGCTTCTGCAGCCAGATGTGGTGGAGGTTGAGCAGCGAGGCCTCGATGGCCGCGGCCGTGGCGACCGGCTGCTCCATCGGGAACAGGTGCGAGCCGTCGAGGAGCGTGATGCGGCCCTTGGTAACCTTCTCCGTCATCGCCATGCCGACCTGCTTCATCTCTTCGGAGTGGCGTCCGCCAATGAAGGCGGCCGGGCACTTGAGCGGGTGGCGCTTGAGCAGGCGCTCCAGGTTGTCGGGGATGGTGTTGTAGATGGCGGTTTCCACCTCGCGCGTGAAGCTGAGCACGCGTTTGCCGCCCTCGTCGTGCATGCCGTGCTCGACGTAGTCGCGCAGCACCTGCGGCTGCCAATGGGCGAAGGCCTTCTTGTGGCGCAGGTGTTCGATGGCCTCCTCGATGCCCGGCCAGCTGTTGCGCCGCTGGCGGCTGATGGCGCCCGGCGAGACCGCGCCGATGAGCTGGGTGCGCTTGGCCACGCTCACGCCCGTGGCACGCCAGCCGCCGAGGATGGGCGAGTCGATCAGCAGTACGCCGCAGGCGAGCTCCGGGTGGCGGGCGGCCGCCATGAGGCTGAGGAAGCCGCCGAGCGAGTGGCCGACCAGGAAAGCGGGTTCACCGGTTTTCTGCTGTTCGGCACCGGCGAAGTCGGCCAGCTGCTGCACGAGGTGGGGCCAGTTGCTGGTGACGGGGTAGTGCTCCTCGTGGCCGAATTTTTCCACCGCCTTGACGCGAAACCCGCGGCGGCGCAGCTCGGCAAACAGCACGCGGTAGGTGCCCGCAGGGAAGCTGTTGGCGTGCGAGAAGATGATGGGTGGCAGTTGGTGGTTCATGACTTGCCTGCGATCTTTTTCAGGGCATAGAGCATATCCAGCGCGTCACGCGGGCTCAAGGCGTCGGGTTCGATCTCGGCCAGCTTCGCTTCCACGGCGCTGGGCGCGGCGGCTTCCATGATCGGCGGCGGCGCGAACAGGTCGACCTGGGCCTGGGTCTGGCTGGCGGAGTTCTCCAGCGCTTCCAGGGCATGGCGTGCGTGGTTGACCACGGCGGCCGGCATGCCGGCCAGGCGCGCGACCTGGATGCCGTAGCTGCGGCTGGCCGGGCCGCTCTGGATCTCGTGCAGGAAGACGATGTCGTGGCCCGACTCGGTGGCGCTGACGTGCACATTGACGGCCGCGTGGTGCCGGGCCGGGAATTCGGTGAGCTCGAAGTAGTGCGTCGCGAACAGCGTGTAGGCCTGCGTCTTGTCGTGCAGCTGGGTGGCGATGGCCCCGGCCAGCGCCAGGCCGTCGAAGGTGGAGGTGCCGCGGCCGATCTCGTCCATCAGCACGAGCGAGTTGGGCGTGGCGGCGTGCAGGATCTGCGCGGCTTCCGTCATTTCCAGCATGAAGGTGGATTGCGCGTTGGCCAGGTCGTCGGCGGCGCCGATGCGGGTGTGGATGGCGTCGATGGGCCCGAGGCGGCAGGCGCTGGCCGGCACGTAGCTGCCCATGGAGGCCAGCAGCACGATGAGGGCTACCTGGCGCATGTAGGTCGATTTACCGCCCATGTTCGGGCCGGTGATGATCTGCATGCGCTGCTTGAGGCCGAGGCGGGTGTCGTTGGCGATGAAGGCGCCGGAACTCGTTTCCGCCAGCCGCGCCTGCACCACCGGGTGGCGCCCGGCCGTGATGTCGATGCAGGGTTCGGCGGCGAATTGCGGGGCGCACCAGTCCAGCGTGAGCGAGCGTTCGGTCAGCGCGCACAGCACGTCCAGCGTGGCCAGGGCACGCGCATTGCGCGTGAGCGCGGGAATATGCGTCTCCAACTGCTCCAGCAACTGTTCGTAGAGCCACTTCTCGCGCGCCAGCGCGCGTTCCTGCGCGGACAGGGCCTTGTCCTCGAAGGCCTTGAGTTCGGGCGTGATGAAGCGCTCGGCGTTCTTCAGCGTCTGGCGGCGGCGATAGTCCTCGGGCACACGGTCCAGGTTGCTGCTGGTGACCTCGATATAGAAGCCGTGCACCTTGTTGAACTGCACGCGCAGGTTGGTGATGCCGGTGCGGGCGCGTTCGCGCGTTTCCAGGTCGAGCAGGAAGCCGTCGCAGTTGGTCTGGATGGCGCGCAGTTCATCCAGCTCGGCGTCATAGCCGTCGTTGATGACGCCGCCGTCGCGCACCAGCGCGGCCGGCTCACTGAGAATGGCGCGCGCCAGCAGCTCGGCGCAACCGGCCGGCGGCAACAGGTGCTGCGCCACCTGCGCCAGCAGGCCGGTCTGGCCGGCCAGCACCGGCGCCAGTTGCTCCGTTTTTTGTAGCGTCTGCTGCAGGGCGACGAGTTCGCGCGGGCGCACCTGGCGCAGCGCGATGCGGGCCGTGATGCGCTCGACGTCGCTGCAGCCCTTGAGCTGTTCGCGCAGTTTCTGCCAGGGGCCGCCGCGCAAGGCGGTGATGGCGTCCAGCCGTGCCTGGGCCGGCGCGCGGTCGCGGCCCGGCTCCAGCAGCCAGCTCTTGAGCAGGCGGCTGCCCATGCCGGTCATGCAGGTGTCCAGCAAGGAGAACAGGGTGGGGCTGTCCTCGCCGCGCAGGGTCTGCACCAGCTCCAGATTGCGGCGCGTGGTGAGCGGCAGGTCGATCAGCTGGTCGTTGCGCTGCACGCGCAGGCTGTGCACGTGGCTGAGTGCGCGGCCCTGGGTGTGTTCGGCGTAGGCCAGCAGCGCGGCGGCCGCGGCGTGCGCCTGCGGCAGCTCGGTGGCGCTCCAGGCGGCGAGACTTGCGGCCTTCAGCAGCTCCTGCAGCTTGCCCTGGCCGAGCGCGCTGTCGAACTGCCATTCAGGACGCAGGGCCAGTGCCACGCCCGTGGCCTGCTTGAGCATCTGCAGGCGCTGCTCGAACACCGGTGTGCAGCCGGCGCTGTAGAGCAGCTCGCCCGGCGCAATGCGCGCCACCCACTCGGGCAACTCGTCGGGCGTGCATTCAGCCAGGTTGACCTCGCCCTGGGTGACGCTGAGCCAGGCCAGGCCGACGCTGTTGCGCGGGCCCTGGTGCACGGCCAGCAGCAGGGACTCGCTCTTCTCGTTCAGCAACGCGGAATCCGTGAGCGTGCCGGGCGTGACGACGCGCACCACCTTGCGTTCTACCGGGCCCTTGGCCGTCGCCACGTCGCCCACCTGCTCGCAGATGGCGACCGATTCACCCAGCTTGATGAGGCGCGCCAGATAGGTTTCCACCGAGTGGAAGGGCACACCGGCCATGACAACCGGCTGGCCGGCGGACTGGCCGCGCTGGGTCAGGGTGATGTCGAGCAGGCGGGCGGCTTTCTCGGCGTCCGCGTAGAACAGCTCGTAGAAGTCGCCCATGCGGTAGAACAGCAGCGTCTGCGGGTACCCGGCCTTCAGGGCCAGGTACTGCTGCATCATGGGGGTGTG
>JAJZUZ010000096.1 GCA_021845965.1 Pseudomonadota bacterium
TCGTCAGCATGGCCCAGGCCCTGCGGCTGCGTACCGTGGCCGAGGGCGTGGAGGACGAGGCCACGGCGCGCGCACTGCGCGAGCTGGGCGTGGACATGCTGCAGGGCTACCACTTCGGGCGCCCCTGCCCGGCCTCCGAGCTCGACGCCCAGCCGCTGTTCCAGCTGCACTGACGAGAGGCGGACCGCCTGTCACAACCGCATTCCCAGCTCACGGCACAATGGAGGCCATGAACCCGAGTCGAGAAAACGCCGCGTCCCTGCTGCCCGCGGACGACGCGCAGCGCAGCATGCTGCACAACGAGGTGCACGCCCGGCCGTCGGCGCGCATCCGCCTGCCGGCCCTGGTGGTCTACGTGGCCGTGCTCAATGAAGGCATTACGCGCGAACAGGAGTGCGAGCACCTGCGGCGCCTGCCGGGCCAGCAGGCGCTGGGCCTGGAGCAGCTGCAGGGCAACTTCCTGCGCCTGCGTTTCGAGGGCTACACCGTCAAGTGGGAGCGCCACACCGAATTCACGCGCTACTCCATCGTGCAGCCGCTGCCGGCGCAGGCGCAACTGGGGGCCAGCGACCCGGAGCTGATGGCGGCGCTGGTGGTCGCACCCGACTGGCTGCGCGAGATTCCCGGCCGCACCATCGCCGCCATCAAGCTGGCCATGGTGCATGGCGACCTGAACGCGCCCGAGGCGACGATGGCGCAGGCGCGCCGCTGGTTCGGCGACCACACGGTGGTGGCCTCGGTGATGGGCACCAACGGGCATTCCTGGGCCGTCACCGACTTTGCCCTGCGCGACAGCGGTTTCGAGCGCATGCTGGTGATTGCGCCGCCGTCCACCAGCGAGACCCGGGCCGGCCGCATCTCGCAGCGCCTGCTGGAGCTGGAGACCTACCGCCTGATGGCGCTGCGCGGCCTGCCGGTGGCCAAGAACCTGGGCCCCATGCTGGCCGAGGCCGAGCGGCGGCTGGCCGACATCACTGCGCGCATGGAGGGCAAGGCCGCCTCGGAGCAGGAACTGCTGGACACGCTGATTGCGCTGGCCGCGCGCATCGAGCGCGCCACGGCCGAGAACGACTACCGCTTCTCCGCCACCGCCGCGTACCACACCCTGGTGCGCCAGCGCCTGGCCGAGCTGCGCGAGCAGCCCGTGTCCGGCACGCAGACCCTGGGCGAATTCCTGCAGCGCCGGCTCTCGCCGGCCATCGCCACCGTCGCGGCCACCGAGCAACGCCTGGCATCCCTGTCCGAGCGCGTGTCGCGCACCAGTGCCTTGCTGCGCACGCGCGTGGATATCGCCACCGAGGAGCAGAACCAGCTGCTGCTGGAAAAGCTCACGCGCGGGCAGGAACTGCAGCTGCGCCTGCAGAGCACGGTGGAAGGCCTGTCCATCGCCGCCATCTCCTACTACGTGGTCAGTCTGCTCGCCTACGGCGCCAAGGCGGTCAAGGCCGCCGGCGTGCACATCGATGTGGAGATCGCCACCGGTGCGCTGATCCCGCTGGTGCTCTGGGGCGTGTGGCGCACCACGCGGCGCATCCACGAGAAGCTGCACGCCGGCCACTGAGCACCGGCGGATAAATCTGCGGCGCTTGCCCGTCGCGCCGTTGCGCGGTGTTGGCGGCGGCCGCTGCGCTTAATTGTCGCAAGCGAAAGCTGGCCTTTGCCGCAACTGCGTTGTCGCCATCCTTACGGACAGGCAATACGTTCCGGTGGCTGCGCTCCGTCCGCCCGCTGCGATTTCTTCACAAGTTCTGGGTCCGGGTAGCGCGCAGTTCAGTCAGCTGGTACGCACGCGCGCACCCGGCGCGATGGTCGGCGGCGCGGCATTCAGCGTCTCGATGGCGAAGCCCGCCGCCTGCTTGTAGCGCGCCATGAATTCGTCGCGTTCCGCCTTCGGCACCACCTCGTCGATGTTGTCGAAGACGCCGCCGCAGCGTTCATCGACCAGCCCCAGGATGCCAAACGGCCCGGCGCCGCGGTTGCGCAGCACCAGCGCCGAGATGTCCTTGCACAGCTTGCCGTCGTAGGCCTGCAGGGCCCGGGGCGTGGCGCCGTGCTCGACCATGGCCGCGCCCAGCACCCGGGCGTCCACGATGGCCTGGCTGGCGCCGTTCGATCCCACCGGGTACATCACGTGCGCGGCATCGCCGATCAGGGCCACGCGGCCGTCCACCCAGGTCGGTACCGGATCGCGGTCGATCATCGGGTACTCGAACACCTCGGCCGCGCCACGCAGCATGGCCGGCACGTCCAGCCAGCCGTAGCTCCAGCCCTCGAAGTGCTGGATGAAGTCGTCCACCTTGACGCGCCGGTTCCAGTCGCCCTGCGTCCAGCCGCCCGCGTTGTCGACCGTGATCTCGGCGATCCAGTTGATGGTGGACAGGCCGGTGGCCGGGTCCGGCGGCGAGATCGGGTACAGCACCACGCGGTGACGGAGCGAGCCCACGCCCACGAAGGAGGCGCCGGTACGGATGGCCTTGCCCGGCGTGGTGCCGCGCCACATGATGGCGCCACCCCACTGGATGGGCGGCTGGGTCGGGTGCATCTGGGCGCGCACGGCGGAGTGCAGGCCGTCGGCGGCGATCAGCAGACGCCCCCGGACCTCGCGCCGCTCGCCGGTGCGGGCTTCGATCAGCGCCGTCACGCCCTGGTCGTCCTGGCGGTAGCCCGTCACGCGCTGGCCGAGTTGCACCGTCGCGGGGCCGAGGCGGCGCTGCACGGCGTCGAGCAGCAGCATCTGCAGCTGGCCGCGATGCACGGAGTACTGCGGCCACTTGTAGCCGGCCCGCAGGCCGCGCGGCTCCGAGTACACGTCGTTGCCGTTGCGGCCGACCAGCGCCCACTCCTGCGCCTGGATGCCGACGGTGTCGAGCAGCGCGGCGTCGAAACCGAGGTCGTAGAGCTCGCGCACGGCATTGGGCTGCAGGTTGATGCCCACCCCCAGCGGCTGCAGCTCGCCCACGGTCTCGAACACCTGGCAGGGCACACCGATCTGGTGCAGCGTGAGGGCCATGGCCAGGCCGGCGATACCACCGCCGGCAATGAGCACCGGCGCCTGATTGTTCAAGGAAGAATTCATAGGGTCATTTTCTCGGCATCCCGGGCGACTGAGCCCGGGCGCTGCGCTTCAGAGGTGCAGGTCGTAGTGGATCGTCAGCGGCGCATGGTCGCTGAACTTCTCGCCCTTGTAGATGGACTCGCTGCGCGCGCGCTCGGCCAGCCCCGGCGTGGCCAGGTGGTAGTCGATGCGCCAGCCCACGTTCTTGGCATAGGCCTGGCCGCGGTTGCTCCACCAGGTATAGGCGGCCTCGGTTGCCTCGGGCTGCAGGCGGCGGTAGACGTCGACCAGGCCGCCCTCGTCCAGCAGCTTGGTCATCCAGGCGCGCTCCTCGGGCAGGAAGCCGGAGTTCTTCAGATTGCCCTTCCAGTTCTTCAGGTCCATCTCCTTGTGTGCGATGTTCACATCGCCGCAGAGGATGAACTCACGCCCGTCCTTGAGCGCCTGCAGATGCGGGTAGATCTCGTCCAGGAAGCGGAACTTGGCCTGCTGCCGGTCCTCGCCCGAGGAGCCGCTGGGGAAATAGCAGCTGATCAGCGACAGCTTGCGCTGCGGGGTATCAAAGCGCAATTCCACGTAACGGCCCTCGGCGTCGAATTCGGAAGAGCCGTAGCCGATGCGCACCTCGCTGGGCTCGTGCCGGGTGTAGATGCCGACGCCCGAGTAGCCCTTCTTCTCCGCGAACTGGAAGTGGCCGCGCAGGCCGGCGAGCTCCTCGAAGCGGCCCGCCACGTCGGCGGCCTGCGCCTTCACTTCCTGCACGCAAATACAATCGGGTCGCGTCTGGTGCAGCCATGCTTCCAGCCCCTTGCTGGTGGCGGAGCGGATGCCGTTGAGGTTGAGGCTGACTAAATTGAACAAGGAATTTCCCATGGCAAACAGCGGGGCAAACAAGGTGGCGGCGGCCCAGGACAGCCTGGCCCAGGATTTCGTGGCCTTCGCGGTCGAGTGCGGCGTGCTGCGCTTCGGCGAGTTCAAGACCAAGGCCGGCCGCATGAGCCCGTATTTCTTCAACGCGGGCCTGTTCGACGACGGCGCCAAGCTCGGTCGCCTGGCCGAATTCTATGCCCGGCGCGTCATCGACAGCGGCATCGAGTTCGACATGATCTTCGGCCCGGCCTACAAGGGCATCCCGCTGGGTGCGGCGCTCGCGGTGGAGCTGGCGCGGCGCGGCCGCAACGTGCCCTTTGCCTACAACCGCAAGGAGGCCAAGGACCACGGCGAAGGCGGCACCCTGGTGGGCGCGCCGCTCAAGGGCCGGGTGCTGATCGTCGACGACGTCATGTCCGCTGGCACCGCGGCGCGTGAATCGATTGCCCTGATCGAGGCCGCCGGCGCCAAGCCGCACGCGGTGGTGATTGCGCTGGACCGGCAGGAAATGGCGACCGAAAACGGCCAGGACGTGGCCTACAGCGCCGTGCAATATGTACGGAATCGCCTGGGATTGCAGGTCTGCGCCATTGCGAAGCTGGCCGACTTGCTGCAGTATCTGGAACAGCACAGCCGCGCCGGCCTGGAGGCCGACCATCAGCGCGTGCTGGCGTACCGACAACGCTACGGGGTTCAGGACAACTGATCGATGAAATCAAGGGCGGGATTACTGTTGACCTTGTGCGTGGGCATCGTGCCCGTGCAGCTGTTCGCGCAGTCGGCGCCGCAAGGCATCTACACCTGCACCGATGCCAAGGGGCGCAAGCTCACCTCCGATCGCCCGATTCCCGAATGTGCCGACCGTGAGCAGCGGGTGCTCAACCCCAGCGGCACGGTCAAGACCATCGTTGGCCCGTCCCTGACTGGTCCCGAGCGTGCCGCCCTGGAGGCCCGGCAGCGCCGCGAGGCGGAAGAGCGCGCCCGCCAGGCCGAGGAAAAGCGGCGCGAACGCGCGCTGCTGACGCGCTACCCGAACCAGGCCGCCCACGACAAGGAGCGGGCCGAGGCACTGGCGCAGATTTCGGTCGTGCGGCAGGCAGCGCTCAATCGCGTCAAGGAACTCGAACGCCAGCGCAAGGAACTCGACAACGAGCTGGAGTTCTACGCCAGCGACCCCGCCAAGGTGCCGCCGTCGCTCAAGCGCCTGGTGGACGAGAACGCCCAGAGCATGGCGGTGCAGGAGCGTTTCATCGCCGACCAGGATGCCGAGATGGCGCGCGTCAATGCGCGCTTTGACGAAGAGCTGGCCAAGCTGCAACAGCTCTGGGCCCAGTTCGGGACGTTTCCGCGCTGACCGGCTTGTCCGGCCCTGAGCCGTGGCCGCGACCGCCTGTGCCAGAATGGCACGGGTCACATCGGCGGAGAGAAGATGCACGTACTGCGTGGCCCTAGGGCTTGGCTGGTGGGAGGCGGCTGTCTGGCGGCGCTCCTGCTCGCGGCTTGCGGCCAGGGCGCGCAGGCCGACTACACCCCCGAACTCAGCCCGCCGCCGGCGCAGGCGGCACGCGTCTATCGCGTCGGCATCCACCCTCTGCACAATCCCCGGCGTCTGCTGGAGCTGTACGGGCCGGTGGTGGAGGCGATCAACGCCACCCTGCCGGACGTGGACCTCCAGCTCGAGGCCTCGCGCAACTACGAGGAATTCGAGAAGAAGCTCTACAGCGGCCAGTTCGACTTCGCCATGCCCAATCCTTACCAGACCGTCCGCGCGCTGGGCCGCGGCTATCGCGTCATTGCCAAGATGGCGGACGACCAGGAGTTCCGCGGCCTGATTCTGGTGCGACGCGACAGCGGCATCGACACGGTGCGTGACCTCAAGGGCAAGGCCGTGGCCTATCCGGCGGCCACGGCGCTGGCGGCGACCTTGCTGCCGCAGCAGTACCTGCAGGCGCACGGCCTGGACGTGAAGAGCGATATCCAGAATCTGTATGTCGGCTCGCAGGAATCGTCCATCCTCAATGTGCTGCGCGGCCACGTCGCGGCCGCCGCCACCTGGCCACCACCGTGGAAGGCCTTTGTGGCGGAGCATCCCGATGTGGCGGCCCAGCTGGAGGTCAAGTGGCAGACGGCGCCGCTGGTCAACAACAGCTGGATGGCCCGCCGCGACCTGCCCCCCGAGCTGGTGCAGCGGTTCACCCGCGCGCTCATTGCCCTCAAGGATACGGATGCGGGCCGCCGCTTGCTGGCGCGGCTGCCGGTCTCTGCCATGGAGCCGGCCAGCGATGCCACCTACCAGCCGGTGCAGGCCTTCCTGCGTGACTTCGCGCGCCAGGTCCGGCCGATCGAGCCGTGAGTACGACCGCCATGCTGCTGAAGCGCTGGAACCACCTGTCGCAGACCCTGCGTACCCGAGTCCTGGGTTCGATCCGGCGTCAGCTGATGTGGGGTTTCGGCCTGCTGTCGCTGCTCACACTCTGGCTGGCCGGCTATCTGCTCTACGTGCACCAGCGCGACTTCCTGTACCGGCAGGGCGAGCGCAATGCCGCCGACCTGGCCTACTCCCTGGCGGTGAGCAGCTCGTCGTGGCTGGTCGCGCGCGACATGGCCGGCCTGCAGGAGGTCACGGCCGGCTTTGCCACGACGCCGGACCTGCGCTTTGCAGCCATCGTGTCCCGACGCGGTGAAGTGCTGGCCGCCTCGCGCGGCGAGTACATCGGCAAGTATTTCACCGACGCCATCAGCCGCCGCATGCTGGATGCTCCGGCGCAGCCCCTCGTGCTGATCTCGCAGCCGGATCTGATCGATGTGGCGACCCCCATCTTCAGCGGCAGCCGGCATGTCGGGTGGGTGCGCGTGGAAATGACGCAGGACGCGGCCAATCGCCATCTGCGCGAGCTGACGCTGGTCGGCATGGGCTTTGCCTTGGGCTCCGTCCTGCTGGTGGTCTGGCTCGCCTTGGTGCTGGCACGCCGCCTCACGCACCGGCTGGGGCAGCTGGTGCGCCTGGCCGAAGCCGTGGGCCGGGGGCAGGAGCATGTGCGCTCGCAGGTCCGGGGTGGCGACGAGATCGGTGTGCTGGCACACGGCTTTGACCACATGCTGGACGCGCTGGCCGCGCAGCGGACCGATCTGGCCTACCGCAACGCCGAGCTGGCGCTGTACAACGAGGTGCTGCAGCGTATCGGGCGGCGCGAGCCCCTGCCCGTGCTGGCGCGCGAGCTGGCGCGTCAGGTGGAGGCGCTCGTGCCGGGCCTGCGTTGCGGTGTGCTGGTGCGCGAGGGAGATGTACTTGCCGTCCTGGCCGGATCCGATCAGCTTGAGGTCCTGACCGGCGCCTTACCCCGCCTGTCGCTGATCGGTGGTCCGGGCACCTCGGTGCGCGCCGCACGCTCCGGCCGACGCGAGCTGACGGTCGACATCGCCCACGACGCGGATTGGGCGCCGGTGGCAGACTTCGCACGCCAGGCGCAGGTGCAGGCCTGCTGGGCGCAGCCGATCCAGGACAAGCTGCACCGCGTGCTGGGCGTGTTCACGCTCTACGCGAATCGCACGGGCGAGCCCACGCCGCGCGAATCGGAGCTGCTGGAGCGCTGCGCCGCGCTGGCCGGGCTGGCCATCGAGCGCCAGCGGCAGGACGCCGACCTGCGCGTGGCGGCCATCGCCTTCGAGACGCAGGAGTCGGTGGTCATCCTCGACGCAGAGCACCGCATCGTGCGCGTCAACCAAGCCTTCTGCCGCATCTTCGGTTACCGGGCCGAGGAGGTGCAAGGGCGTCCGATCGCGCTGATCCGCACCGACCGCCAGCCGCACGCCTACTTCGTGGACGCATGGAACACCGTCAACCAGACCGGCACCTGGCAGGGGGAAGTCTGGTACCGGCGCAAGACTGGCGAGGCCTTCCCCTGCCTGGTCAGCCTGGCCTCGGTGCGCGACGAGGCGGGCGCGGCCAGCCACTTCGTGGCCACCATGTTCGACGTCACGACGCAGAAGCAGGCCGAAGAGGAGATCCGGCAGCTGGCCTACTTCGATCCGCTGACCGAGCTGCCCAATCGCCGCATGCTGTCAGACCAGCTGCGCCACGCGCTGGCGGCGGTGCGCCGCACGCACCGCCGGGGCGCGCTCCTCTTTCTCGACCTGGACAACTTCAAGGCCATCAACGACACCCTGGGCCACGACAAGGGCGACGCCCTGCTGCACCAGGTGGCGCAGCGCCTGACCCGCACCGTGCGCGAGAGCGACACGGTGGCTCGCCTGGGCGGGGACGAATTCGTGATCATGCTGACCGAGCTGGCACCCGAGCCCATGGTGGCGGCGCACGAGGCCGAGCTCGTGGCGGGCAAGCTGCTGGCGGCGCTGCGCGAGCCTTACGACCTGGGCGGCGTCGGGCACCACAACAGCGCCAGCATCGGCGTGACGCTGTTCGGCGCCGACGTGTCCAACGCCGAGGAGCTGTTCCAGCAGGCCGATCTGGCCCTGCACCAGGCCAAGGCCTCCGGGCGCGACAGCTACCGCTTCTTCGATCCGGTCATGCAGGCCAATGTGAGCGAGCG
>JAJZUZ010000097.1 GCA_021845965.1 Pseudomonadota bacterium
CCTAGCGTGGAACCAGAAACACCGACTTTTCGTGCACCTGCGTCCCGGTGTCACGTGCGGTAATGTCGAAATGGATGGAATGGGTCCCCGCAGCCGCCCCCTCATAAGGCATCTGCAGGCGCACCACGACCCAGTGCGATTGGGTGGCCTCGACGCCGACCTCGTCCTCGGAGGCCACCTTCAACCCCGGCAAGCCGCTGGCGGTGAGATGGAAGGTCTGGGAACGCTCGGTGGCATTCATGATCTGCAGGCGGTACACGTTCTCGATCATGCCACCGCTGACGATGCGCGCCAGCACGCCGCGGTCACGCACCACGTCGACCTTGAAGGGGGTGCGCAGCGCCAGGCTCACCAGCATGGCCACGCAGACCAGCCCCAGAATCGCCGTGTAGACCAGCACGCGGGGGCGGAACACGTGCTTCCACGTCTCCGCGCTGGTCCACTTGTTGCGCATGGCATTTTGCGTCGTGTAGCGGACCAGGCCACGCTCGTAGCCCATCTTGTCCATCACGGTGTCGCACACATCGGCGCAGGCGCCGCAGCCGATGCATTCGTACTGCAAGCCCTTGCGGATGTCGATGCCCGTCGGGCAGACCTGCACACACAGGCTGCAGTCCACGCAGGCGCCCAGCTTGAGCGCGGCCGGATCGGCCTTGCGCGAACGGGCACCGCGCGGCTCGCCGCGCTCCGTGTCGTAACTGACGATCAGCGTGTCCTTGTCGAACATCGCGCTCTGGAAGCGCGCGTAGGGGCACATGTACTTGCACACCTGCTCGCGCATGAAGCCGGCATTGCCATAGGTGGCAAAGCCGTAGAAGAACACCCAGAAGGTTTCCCAGCCGCTCAGGCGCCACTGAACGAATTCCTGTCCCAGTTCCCGGACCGGCGTGAAATAGCCGACAAAGGTGAAGCCGGTCCACAGCGCCACCGCCAGCCAGGCCAGGTGCTTGCCGCCCTTGCGCAGGACCTTGTTGGCATTCCAGGCGCCCTCATCCAGCCGGATGCGGGCCGAACGATCGCCCTCCAGCTTGCGCTCGATCCAAAGAAAGATCTCGGTATAGACCGTCTGGGGACAGGCGTAGCCACACCACAGGCGCCCCGCCACCGCTGTGAACAGGAACAGCGACAGCGCCGAGATGACCAGCAGGCCGGTCAGATAGATGAAGTCCTGCGGGTACAGAACCAGGCCGAAGATATAGAAGCGGCGCGCGCCCAGGTCAAAGAGCACGGCCTGGCGCTGCCCCCATTCCAGCCAGGGCAGGCCGTAGAAGACCAGCTGCGTCAGCCAGACAAAGACCCAGCGCCAGCGGGCAAACAGGCCACTGACGCTGCGGGGATAGATTTTCTTGTGGGCTTCGTACAAGGAGACCATCACCTCATCGTCGGCCGGCACCTGCGGGTTCTCCGCGGGGGCCTGCGCGACGATGGGGATGACTCTGGAGCCCGATGAATCGGAATCGCTCAATTCAACTCCTGGCCGCTTTACTTCGCCGCCACCTTGCTGCCATTGGAGCGGCTCCAGACGTAGGCGGCCAGCACGTGGATCTGGGCTGCGCTCAGCTTGCCCTCCTGGGCCGGCATCTGGTTGCTCTTGCCATTGTTGATCATGGCGATGATGGCATTCTCGCCATAACCGTGCAGCCAGATGTCGTCGGTCAGATTGGGCGCACCCATGGCCTGGTTGCCCTTGCCGTCCATGCCGTGGCAGGCCGCGCAGGCGCCGAACTTGGATTTGCCGAGTTCCGCACGCACCGAGTCATGCGGGCTGCCCGACAGGCTGAGCACGTAGTTCGCCACGTTCTTCACGTCGTCCGGTGTACCGACCGCGGCCGCCATCGGGGGCATCATGCCCATGCGGCCCTTGGTGATCGTTTCCTCGATCGTTGCGGGTGCACCACCGTACAGCCAGTCGCCGTCGGTGAGGTTCGGGAAGCCCTTGCTGCCGCGCGCGTCAGAACCGTGGCACTGGGCGCAGTTGTTCAGGAACAGGCGTTCCCCGATTGCCATGGCCTGGGCGTCGCCGGCCATATCCGGCACCGCCATGGCGGTGAAACGGGCGTACAAGGGCGCCACTTCCTTCTCGCCTTTCTCCATCTCGGTCTTGTGCTGCCCGAGCGAAGTCCAGCCGAGCTTGCCCGGGTTGCTGCCCAGGCCCGGGTACATGGCCAGGTAGGCCAGCCCGAAGACGGCGGTGATGACGAACAGCCAGACCCACCAGCGCGGCAGGGGGTTGTTCATCTCGCGTAGATCGCCGTCCCAAACGTGGCCGGTAGTGTTGTCATTGGCGGTCATGGCCTTGGCCTTGCCGCTGAACCACAACAGGAGCAGGCAGGCCACGATGCCGATGATGGTGATCGCTGCGACGTAGACCGACCAGAAGTTGCTTGTGAAATCGCTCATAGTTCTTCCTTTGACGGCTCGTTAATCCTGCTCGAAGGGCAGCTTGGCCGCGCTGTCGAATGCGGCCTTGTTGCGGCCCGACCACGCCCACAGCACGATGCCGATGAAGCAGACGAAGGAGACGACGGTCACGATGGAACGAAGGGTATTGACGTCCATGATGGGTTCTCCGTGTTACTTGAGGGCGGTGCCGAGCACCTGCAGATAGGCGATGACGGCTTCCACCTCGGTCTTGTCCTTGACCTCTTCCGAGGCCTTGGCGATCTGCTCGTCGGTGTAGGGCACGCCCACGCGGCGCAGGGCCCTCATGTGCGCGGGCAGGGACGCGGCGTCCACCGTATCCTTGAGCAGCCAGGGATAGGCCGGCATATTGGACTCCGGCACGACATCACGCGGATTGTTCAGGTGGATGCGATGCCATTCGTCGCTGTAGCGGCCACCGACGCGCGCCAGGTCCGGACCGGTGCGCTTGCTGCCCCACTGGAAGGGGTGGTCATAGACCGACTCCCCGGCCACCGAGTAGTGGCCATAGCGCAGCGTCTCGGCACGGAAGGGGCGAATCATCTGCGAGTGGCAGTTGTAGCAGCCTTCGCGCAGGTAGATGTCGCGCCCGGCCAGTTGCAGCGCCGTATAGGGCTGCACGCCCTTGAGCGGCTCGGTGGTGGACTTCTGGAAGAACAGCGGAACGATCTCGACCAGACCGCCGACCAGCAGCACCAGCAGGATGAGGACGATCATCAGGAAGTTGTTGGTCTCGATCTTTTCGTGCGAGAGACCGCCGGAAGAATGTTGATTAGCCATGGTGTATTCCTTCTCAGGCGTGGGCAGCGGCAGCCGGAATGGTGACATTGGTCACGCGGCCGGCGGTGGCGGTCTTGATCACATTCCACAGCATGACCAGCATGCCGCCCAGGTAGAGCAGACCACCCAAGAGCCGCAGCACGTAGAACGGGAAGGTAGCCTTGACCGACTCGACGAAGGTGTAGGTCAGGGTGCCGTCCGGATTGATGGCGCGCCACATCAGGCCCTGCATCACGCCGGCAATCCACATGGCCGCGATGTAGATCACGATGCCGATGGTGGCAGTCCAGAAGTGGGCTTCCACGGCTTTCATGCTGTACATCTGCTTCTGGCCGAACAGGCGCGGGATGAGGTAATACATGGAACCCATGGTGACGAGACCCACCCAGCCCAGGGCGCCGGAGTGCACGTGGCCGATAGTCCAGTCGGTGTAGTGGCTCAGCGCGTTGACGGTCTTGATCGACATCATCGGACCCTCGAACGTGGACATGCCGTAGAACGACAGCGACACGATCAGGAAGCGCAGGATGGGATCGTCACGCAGCTTGTGCCAGGCGCCCGACAGGGTCATGATGCCATTGATCATGCCGCCCCAGCTCGGCGCCAGCAGGATCAGGGAGAACACCATGCCGACCGACTGGGTCCAGTCCGGCAGCGCCGTGTAGTGCAGGTGGTGCGGGCCGGCCCACATATAGGTGAAGATCAGGGCCCAGAAGTGCACGATGGACAGACGATAGCTGTACACCGGGCGCTCGGCCTGCTTCGGGATGAAGTAGTACATCATGCCCAGGAAGCCAGCCGTCAGGAAGAAGCCCACGGCGTTGTGGCCATACCACCACTGCACCATGGCATCCTGCACGCCGGCATAGGCGGAGTAGGACTTCATGAAGCCGGCCGGGATGGCCGCACTGTTGACCAGGTGCAACAAGGCCACGGCGATGATGAAGGCGCCAAAGAACCAGTTGGCCACATAGATGTGACGCACCTTGCGGGTACCGACGGTGCCGAAGAACACGACGGCAAAGGCCACCCAGACCAGGGTGATCAGGATGTCGATCGGCCACTCCAGCTCGGCGTATTCCTTACCCTGCGTGTAGCCCAGCGGCAGGGAGATGGCGGCGGCCAGAATCACCAGCTGCCAGCCCCAGAAGGTGAAGGACGCCAGCTTCTCGCCGAACAGCCGCACCTGACAGGTTCGTTGCACGACGTAATAGGCGGTCGCGAACAGGCCGCTGCCACCGAAGGCGAAGATCACCGCATTGGTATGCAGGGGACGCAGGCGGCCGTAGCTCAGCCAGGGGATGCCGAAATTGAGCTCCGGCCAGGTCAGCTGGGCGGCGATGATGACGCCGACCAGCATGCCGACCACGCCCCAGACCACTGTCATGATGGCGAATTGTCGGACAACGGTATCGTTGTAGACAGTCGCTTGTTGGTTTGAAAATGCCATGTGCACCTCTTTTATTGATTAGCCCTACGGAGTGTCCGACTTCGGGCCGGCTTGCGGTTTGACGAAAATCAACTGCCCTCAGGAATCACGCAGGATCCGTTCTCCTTCGGCCTCAATGTCCTCGAACTGGCCGCGCTCGATGGCCCACCACAGGCCGCCCAGAATGACAAACACCAGGGCGACCGAGAGCGGAATGAGCAGATACAGGATGTCCATCAGCTTGTTTCCTTTTGATCCTTGTCAATCACGACCAGCCGCAGGGCATTGAAGACCACCAGCAGCGAACTGGCCGCCATGCCCAGGCCGGCCAGCCAGGCCGGCAGCCAGCCGGCGACCGCCAGCGGCACGCAGGCGGCGTTGTAGGCCACCGCCCAGGCCAGATTCTGGCGCACGATGCGCATGGTGCGGCGCGCCAGCAACAGGGTGTGGCTCACACCGGCCAGGCGATCGCCCAGCACCACGAAATCAGCCTGCGCCTGCGCCAGCGGCACGGCCTGGCCAAAGGCAAACGAGACATGGGCACCGGCCAGCGCCGGCCCATCGTTGATGCCGTCCCCCACCACCGCCACCTTGCGCCCACGCTGCTGCGCTTCGTGCAGGAAAGCCAGCTTGTCCTGCGGCGTGCAGGCGCCGCGCGCCTCGGCGATGCCCAGCGCCTGGGCAATGCGCGCGACGGCGGGCTCGGCATCGCCCGAGAGCAGGCGCACCTCGACGCCCTGCCGCTGCAATGTGGCCACGGTGGCGCGGGCATCGGGGCGAATGTCCTCGCCGAGTTCGAACGTGGCCAGCCAGCCCTGTGCATCGCTCAGCACGGCATGGGGACCGGCGGGCGCCGTCACGCTCACGCCGCAATGGGCTGGCGAGCCCAGTCGCAACGCCTGCGCCGGCGATCCCGCCGCGGGGGCCGCAGACCCGCCCAGCCCCTGGCCCGGGAATTCGCGCACCTCCTGCGGCAACCAAGGCGGCACGCCTTCGCCCTGCCCTGCCGCGACCAGCGCGCGCGAAACCGGGTGCAGGGACTGCTGGGCCAGGGCCATGGCCATGGCCAGGGCCTGTTCGCGCGACACTCCCGCGCGGGTCTGGACTGCCTGCAGCACCATGGCATCGCGTGTCAGCGTGCCGGTCTTGTCGAATACCACGGTGTCCACCTGGGCCAGGGCTTCCAGTCCGCCCAGCCGCCGCACCAGCACGCCCTGGCGCGCCAGGCTGCCCGCCGCAGCCAGCATGGCCGCCGGCGTGGCCAGCGAAAGCGCACAGGGACAGGTCACCACCAGCACGGCAACAGCCACCATCAGCGCGTGGCCGGGATCGTGCGACCACCAGAAGGCGGCGGCGCCCGCCGCGGCCAGCAGCACGCCGATCAGAAAGGGGCGTGCCAGACGGTCCGCCAGCTGGGCCAGTTGCGGACGGCTGGTGGCTGCCTGCTCCATCAGCGCCACGATCTGTGCGAAACGGGTTGCCGTCCCGGTGCGCTCGACGCGCACCAGCACCGCCGCATTCAGATTATGGCTGCCCGCAATGACGGCTGCGCCGACGCCACGGGGCAGCGGGCGCGATTCGCCGGTCAGCAAGGCCTCGTCGGCCAGGGTCTCGCCCTCCAGTACGGTGCCGTCGGCCGGGAACGCTTCGCCGGGCAGCACCCGCACCACATCGCCGGCCTGCAGGCGCCGCACGGCCACGCGTTCGAACTCGCCGTCAGAACGCCGGCGCAGCACGCTGTCGGGCAGGCGATTCATCAGCGCGTCCAGCGCACCCGCCGTGCGTTCGCGCAGGCGCTGCTCAAGCCAGCGCCCGGTCAGCAGGAAGAAGACGAACATGGTCAACGAGTCGAAGTACACCTCCTTGCCGAAGGTGCCATGCGGATCGAAGGTGCCGGCGGTGCTGACCGCGAAGGTGATGGCCATGCCCAGTGCGACGGGCAGGTCCATGCTCAGGCGGCGCTGCAGGATGTCGCGCAGCGCCGCGGAAAAGAAGGGGCCGCAGGAAAAGAGCATGACGGGCAGCGTCAGCACCCAAGAGGCCCAGCGCAGCAACTGCTCCATTTCGGCACTGAGGTCGCCCGGTGCGGCCACATAGGCCGGCCACGCGTACATCATGACCTGCATCATGCACAAGCCGGCCACGAGCCAGCGCCACAAGGCCTTGCGCGTCTCCCGGCGACGCCGCTCGCTGGCAAAGGCATCCTGAGCCGGCAACGCGCGATAGCCCGCGCGGCGAACCGCCTCCATCCACCCCGAGGGCTGCACGGCGTCAGCCTGCCAGACCACCCGCGCGCGGCGGCTGCCGGCGCTGACGCTGGCGCTGGCCACACCCGGCACATGGCGCAGCGCATCCTCGACCGTCAAGGCACAGGCGGCGCAGTGCATGCCTTCGATCACCAGATGGGATTCCCAGCAGTCCGCACGCCCTTCCACCGGCTTGCTAAACGCCGACCATTCGGCGGGGTCATCCAGCAGACGCCCGGCATCGGCCGGCTGCGCTGCGCTGGCCGCGGTCGCGGCTGGCGCGCCATCCCCCTCCCCCCGCGGCGCTGTGAGCGGAGTGGGTTGCGCCATCGCGGCAAGACTGGCAGATTGCATGGACATCAAGCGTACCGGGCAGCACCCGCCTCCAACTTGATTTGGATCAAGACGATACCAGAAGCCCGTCAAGTAAGCTACCCGGCATGGAGTAAGCTAATCTATCGCGAACACAACAAGGAGAGACCTCATGTACCAACGCATCCTCGTCGCCACTGATGGCAGCACCCTGTCCAAGAAGGCCGTGAACAGCGCGATTGCCCTGGCCAAACTCAATGGTGCCGAGCTGGTGGTTTTGAAGGTGGTGCCGCGCTACCCGCAAAGCTACTTCGAAGGCGGCCTGGCGCTGCCGGCGGCCGACATCGCCAGGGTCGAGAAACAATGGGCCGAGCATGGCCAGGCTGTCGTGGACGCTGTGGCCAGGTCCAGCGCCGCCAAAGGTCTGACGGTCAAGCCCGTCACCGTCAAGTCGGATGTGGTGAGCGATGCCATCATCGCCACCGCCAAGAAGCAGAAGTGCGACCTGATCGTCATGGCCTCGCACGGCCGCAAAGGCATCAAGCGCCTGCTGCTGGGCAGTGAAACACAACAGGTGCTGACGCACTCGCACGTTCCGGTGCTGGTGTTGCGCTGAACCGCGGGCCTCCCGCCGGCGGCCCTGCGCGGCGACCGATCGGGCCGCCCCCCCCCCGTGCGCTTGCGCCTGATCGACGCTGCGCCCCGACACGACATTCACCTGTGGCGGGTGCGGTAACGTCGCCTGAGGACACCATCAACAATCAAGGAGGAAAAACAATGACTCACCGGCCATCCGTCTGGCTGTTCGCGCTCCTCGTCGCTCCGGCTTCCGTATGCGCCGAGGGACTCTCCCTGCTCACCACCACGGGCGGCGATGTCGGCGTTCAGGTATTCGGGCACACCTACGACGCCGACCGCAACGGCGCCTTCGACCTGTCAACGGCCAGCAAGAAGATCGGCATCACCGGCAGTTTTTCGCAATCACGGGTTGACGGCTGGTACTGGGGCGCGGACGGCCGCTACGCGTGGGGAGCCACGTCGTTCTCCAGCGCGGCGCGCGGGAGCAACAGCGGCAACGCCGAGTCCCTGCTGGAAGTGCGGGTGACCGCCGGGCGCGATTTCGACGCCGGTAGCCAGGTGCTCTCTCCCTACACGGGTCTGGGCTATCGCGCGATCTACAGCAACCTGAAAGCCTATACGGATACCGGCTACGTCTCGCCGACCCGCAACGGCAATCTTGTC
>JAJZUZ010000098.1 GCA_021845965.1 Pseudomonadota bacterium
TTCTGCTTCATGGAACGAAAGCTCACGCCGTCGCGCGCGCCGGCCTGGGCGAAGTCGAACACCAGCTGGATCGAGACCCGGTCCGGCCCCGCCAGACGCGCCGTGGACGCGTCGTAGTAGAGCCGTACACCCGCGCTCTCGTCCATCAGGACCAGAGCCGCCCCGCCCTGCGGTACCGTGACGGCCGGTGCCGGCGCGGCCGCTTGCCGCGGCTGAGCCCGGCGCTCCCGGGCCACGACGTACACCAGCGCAGTGACCGCGACCACGAGCAGCACCAGCGCGGTGAGCAGCAGGCCGGCCCGCCGCCGGCTGCGGGCCGGGGGCTTCTCGCCCGTCAGGGCCCCGCCCCCGGTGATGGCGCCCCAGCCGGTCGCCATCATCAGCGAGAAGGTCGACAGGGAACCGGGCCCTGTCTCATCGCGCTCCGGGCGGCTGGGCCGCAGGCTCAGCGCCAGCACCACCAGCACGCCGGCGTAGGGAATCAGGTTGAGCAGGATCCATCCGGGGCTCAGGGCCGCATCGCGCAGGCGGCGCACCTGCACCGCGGCCCAGGCCAGATAGAGCGGCACCAGCAGCACCGCCAGCGCCCCGGGCGACACCCGGGCCCCGCTCCAGCGCGACAGCAGCACGATGGCCACCACCAGCAGCGCCAGCACCAGCAGCAGAAAAAGCGTGAACCACCAGTACTCGCCGCGGCCGGCGCGGCCGCTGAAATCCGAGAGCTTGGAGAGGCCGGCCTGGATCGATTCGGTGAAGGTCATGCAGTGGACAGTAGAGCGACAGAGCGGGCGCAAGGCCCGCGGGCCGCGCCCGCCTCGCCTGCGGCAAGGCGGGCAAGGGCCCGCCCATGAATATAGCGGGCGCGGGCCGCAGCGGTGGCTGTAGCGGAGAGGTTATCAGGCCGCGGGGCAGGTGAGATGTAAGCGCACTGTCAGCATAGGAACAGGCGCGCTGCCGGCTACTGGGTCAGGATCATCGTCGCACGGACCGCGACAGAGTCCGCCTTCGATGCCGGGTCAACGAGCGCCGGCGGTATTCCCTAACCCTCCTGCAGCAAGCTGCTGGCGATCGCCGCCGCCGCCGTGCGTGTCTCCACGCCCAGCTTCTCGAAGATGTGTTCCAGGTGCTTGTTCACCGTGCGCGGGCTCATGCCCAGGATGTCGGCGATGTCGCGGTTGGTCTTGCCCTTGGCCAGCCAGGAGAGCACCTCGGTCTCGCGCGGAGTGAGCGCGGCGCCGGACAGGCGCTTGTGCGCGGCGTCCGCCGCAGCGGCCACGGGGCGCAGCAGCACCATGACTTCGCCCGGGCCGCCGGGGCCGAGGTAGCGCGCCTGCAGCTGCTGGCCCTCGGCCAGCGGGGCCAGGGCTTCGCCCTGCTGCACGGCCTGCTGCAGCCAGGCGCGCAGCGCGGACTCGTCGTCCTGCGGGCCCAGGGCCTGCTGCAGCCAGCGCATGGCCTGCGGCGAGCGCCAGGCGATGCGGCCTTGCCGGTCCAGCAGCAGCACGCCCAGGCCGGCCACGTCCACGGCCTCGCGCGCCAGGCGGCTCACGTGCGCGTTACGCAGGTGGGTGGCCAGGCGCGCCAGCACCTCGGGGATCTTCAGCGGCTTGACCACGTAGTCCACGCCGCCGGCGGCGAAGCCCTCGACGATCTGCTCGGTCTCGGACAGGCCGGTCATGAAGATCACGGGCACGTGGGCCCAGGAGGGCTCGGCCTTGAGGCGGCGGCACAGGGCAAAGCCGTGCTCGCCGGGCATGACGGCGTCGAGCAGCACGGCGTCGGGCACGGCCAGCTCGAAACGCTGCAGCGCCTCGGTCGCGTCACGCGCCACCAGCACGGTGTAGCCCTCCTGCGCCAGGGCGTCGCACAGCATGCGCAGGGTTTCGGGCGCGTCGTCCACCACGAGCACGACACCGGGTACGGCAGCGGGCGCGGGGGCAGGGGCGGCATCAGTCATCGGTCGTCACCTTCAGTTTCTCGATCAGGGCGTTGAAGTCGAAGCGGTCCACATGGGCCACCAGGCTGTGCAGCACCTCGGCCTGAGCCGGGTCCTGCTCGGCGGTCTCGCGCAGCAGCGCGCGCAGGCCGCTGGCGTTGCCCAGGCGGGCCATGGCAACGAGGCGCTGGCGCAGCTCGTCGTCCAGCGGCAACGCGGTGCCCTGCGCCGGGCTGCGCCGCGCCTGTGGCCCGGGCAGCGCGGGGTGCGCCTCGTGCACCCACTCCAGCTGCAGCACGCGCGCCAGCAGGTCCAGCAGCTCGGACTCGATCACCGGCTTGTTGACGAAGCCCTGCGCGCCCACGGCGGCCAGCAGCTCGGGCCGGTTCTCGAAGGGATCGGCCGAGACGAAGAGGATGGGTAACTCTGCCCCGGCCTGGCTGCGGATGAGCTGCGCTGTCTGCCAGCCATTGAGGTCGTCCATATTGATGTCCAAGAGCACGGCGTCGGGGCGCTGCTGCTGCAGGATCTCCAGCGCCTCGCGCCCGCTGGCGGCCTCGCGCATGGCAAAGCCCAGCGGCAGCAACAGGCTGGCCAGCAGCTGGCGCTGGATGGGCTGGTCGTCCACCACCAGCAGGGTGCGGCGCGGCGCCAGATAGCCGACGATGGGGCGCAGGTTGCGCACGCTGGGCGCCGCGGGCGCTTCGATCTCGCGCAGGTACAGCCGCACACTGAAGGTGCTGCCCTGCCCGACCGCGCTGCGCAGCGTGAGCTCGCCGCCCATGAGGCTGGTGAGCAGGCTGGTGATGGTCAGGCCCAGGCCGGTGCCGGCTTCGCTGGCGCGCCGGCCGGCGCTGCCGCGCTCGAAGGGCTGGAAGATGCGCTCCTGGTCCTGCGGCGCGATGCCGATGCCGGTGTCCTCCACGTCGAAGCGCACCACCTCATGCCGGCAGTCCACCCGCAGCACGATGCCGCCGTGGTCGGTGAAGCGCACCGCATTGCCCAGCAGGTTGATGAGGATCTGGCGCAGGCGCTTGGCGTCGGCCTGCACCCAGGCCGGCACGCGGCCCTGGGTCTCCAGCCGGAAGTCCAGGCCCTTGGCCTGGGCCTGCGGCTGCACCATGCGCACCAGCTCGGAGAGGAACTCGGCAAAGGGCAGCGGCGCTGGGTCCAGCCGCAGGCGGCCGGCCTCGATGCGCGCCAGGTCCAGCAGGCCGTCGATGAGCGCATGCATGTGCTGGCCGCTTTGCTGCATGGTGGTGACGGCCTCGCGTTCGCTGCCGGCCAGCCGGCCACTGCGCAGCAGGATCTGCGCATAACCGAGGATGCTGTTGAGCGGGGTGCGCAGCTCGTGCGTCATGCCGGCCACATAACGCGTCTTGGCCTGGCTGGCGCTCTCGGCCGCCTCCTTGGCGCTTTGCAGCGCCTCGTCGGTGCGCTGGTGCGCGTCGATCTCCTTCTGCAGCAGCTGGGTCTGGCGCTCGGACTCGTCCTGCGCCATGCGCCGGCTCTCGTTGGTCAGCACCACCCACCAGGCCCACACGGCACTCACCGCCGCCAGCAGGGAAAAGACCTTGATGAAGGGCTGGCGCAGCAGCCAGGCTGGCGCCTGCAGGCTTTCCTGCATGTAGACCACGCCCAGCACGAAGGCCATGACCGCGCACAGCGAGAGGAAGACCGCGAGGTAGTGGCCGACGCGGAAGTTGAAGCGGTTATTCAGCCCCGCCGGCAGGATGGCCGCCAGCGCCAGGCGTGCCTGGTCGGCCACGCGCGCATTGGTCTTGCAGCGGTCGTGGCAGCGCGACTCCAGCGAGCAGCACAGTGAGCAGATGGGCGCGCCATAGGCCGGGCAGCTGGCCATGTCGGCGCTCTCGAAGGCGTTTTCGCAGACGCTGCAGCGCACCAGCTCGCCCGGCTGCCAGGGCGCCGGGTCGCGGCGCGCCAGGTAGTAGCGCCCGCGCGTGGCCCAGGCCAGCACGGGCGCCGTGAGCAGGGCCGTGACGAGCGCGATGAAGGGCGAAAACGCCGCCGCGTACTCGCCCAGCAGCCCCGTGTGCGCCGTGACCGAGAGGAAAACGGCCAGGCCCATGGCGCCCAGGCCCACGGGGTTGACGTCATACAGGTAGGCGCGGCGGAACTCCACGCCCTTCGGGCTCAGACTCAGCGGCTTGTTGATGACCAGGTCGGCCACCAGCGCCCCCACCCAGGCGATGGCCACGTTGCTGTACAGGCCCAGCACCTTTTCCAGCGCGCCGAACACACCCAGCGTCATGAGCAGGGTGGCGATGATGACATTGAACACCAGCCAGACGACGCGCCCCGGGTGGCTGCGCGTGAGCCGCGCAAAGAAGTTGCTCCAGGCCAGCGAACCGGCGTAGGCGTTGGTGACGTTGATCTTCACCTGCGACACCACCACGAAAAGCACGGTGAGCACCAGCGCCGCACCCGGGTCGCCCAGCGCACGCATGTAGCCGATCAGGTACATCTGCGTGGGCTCGGCCGCGTGCGCGGGCTGGGCGCCGTACTGCAGCGCCACGAAGGCGAGGAAGGCGCCGCCCACCATGCGCAGCATGCCCAGCACGATCCAGCCCGGACCGGCCAGCAGCACAGCCCCCCACCAGCGCGCACGGTTGGCGGGCGTGCGCTCGGGCATGAAACGCAGGTAGTCCACCTGCTCGCCGATCTGCACCACCAGCGAGAAGGTCACGGCGGCGGCGGCGCCGAACATCAGCGGGTCGAAGTCGCTGCTGCCCGAGGTGAGCCCGGACAGGCTGGTGAACTCGCGGTACAGCCCCGGCTGCGCCAGCGCGAACCAGGCGAAGGGCCACAGCAGCAGCACCAGCCACAGCGGCTGCGTCCAGGCCTGCAGGCGCGAGATGAAGGTGATGCCGTACAGCACCAGCGGGATGATGACCAGCGAGGACAGCACGTAGCACCACACCAGCGGCCAGTCCAGCGCCAACTGCAGGGCCAGCGCCATGATGGCTGCCTCCAGCGCGAAGAAGATGAAGGTGAAGCTGGCGTAGATGAGCGAGGTGACGGTGGACCCCAGGTAGCCGAAGCCCGCACCGCGCGTAAGCAGGTCCATGTCCAGCCCATGGCGCGCAGCGTACACGGCAATGGGCAGGCCCGTGAGGAAGGTGATCAGGCCCATGACCAGGATGGCCCACAGCGCGTTGGTGAAGCCGTAGTTCAGCGCAATGGCGCCGCCGATGGCCTCCAGCGCCAGAAAGGAGATACCGCCCAGCGCCGTGTTGGCCACGCTGAGTTCGCTCCATTTGCGTGCACTGCGCGGCGTGTAGCGCAGCGCGTAGTCCTCCAGGGTTTCATTGGCCACCCAGGAGTTGTAGTCGCGGCGGACGCGAAAGATGCGTTGTGGTGCGTGGTGCGCAGCTGCGCCGTTCTGGTGCATGGCGGGTCCTTTTCCTGTGCACATGCAAGAAGCGTTCTCGGTCTGTGGCGCAGGGCGGATACGTCAATCGACGTATGGGCGTTTGGGGGCCCGATCCCTAACCTCGGGGCCGTGGTGACAAGGTGTCGCCCCCGCCTCTTGCAGGTGTTTCCGGTTCCCCTCTTCCACTTGGAGTGCCCCATGAAGAAACCGTCCGCCCCCTCCGCAACCCAGCCGGCCGCCGGCCTGCAGCGTCGCCACGTGCTGCAGGCCATGGGCGCCATGTCCATGGTCGGCCTGCCCGGCCTGGGCTACGCCGCCGCGCCGCCGACCTCGGCCGTGAATACCACCAAGCTGGCCGTGACCGACACCGAGGTGGTGGTGGGCCAGCTGCATTCGTCCAGCGGCACCATGGCGATTTCCGAGACCGGCTCCATCCAGGCCGAGCAGCTGGCCATTGACCAGATCAATGCCATGGGCGGTGTGCTGGGCCGCAAGATCCGCGTCATCAAGGAGGACGGCGCCTCCGACTGGCCGACCTTCGCCGAGAAATCCAAGAAGCTGCTGATCAACGACCACGTGGCCTGCGTGTTCGGCTGCTGGACCAGCGCCTCGCGCAAGGCCGTGCTGCCGATCTTCGAGAAGGAGAACGGCCTGCTCTACTACCCGACCTTCTACGAGGGCCTGGAGCAGAGCAAGAACGTGATCTACACCGGCCAGGAAGCCACGCAGCAGATCATCTTCAGCCTGGACTGGGGCGCCAAGGAGAAGAAGGCCAAGACCTTCTTCCTCGTGGGCTCGGACTACATCTGGCCGCGCACCTCGATGAAGATCGCGCGCAAGCACATCGAGTCCGTGGGCAAGCTGGGCAAGGTGGTCGGCGAGGAGTACTACCCGCTGGGCAACACCAACTTCAACTCGCTGATCAACAAGATCAAGGTCGCCAAGCCGGACTGCATCTTCGCGGCCGTGGTCGGTGGCTCCAACGTGGCCTTCTACAAGCAGCTCAAGGCCGCCGGCATCACCGGTGACAAGCAGTTCCTGCTGACGCTGTCGGTGACCGAGGACGAGATGCTGGGCGTGGGCGGCGAGAACTTCGCCGGCTTCTACAGCTCGATGAAGTACTTCCAGACCCTGGCCAACGACAACAACAAGAAGTTCGTCGCTGCCTTCAAGGCCAAGTACGGCAAGGACGCCGTCATCGGCGACGTGACGCAGGCCGGCTACCTCGGCCCCTGGCTGTGGAAGGCCGCGGTCGAGAAGGCCGGCAGCTTCGACGTGGACAAGGTCGTGGCCGCCTCGCCCGGCATCGAGCTCAAGACCGCGCCCGAAGGCTACGTGAAGCTGCACGAGAACCACCACCTGTGGAGCAAGTCGCGCATCGCGCAGGGCGAGAAGGACGGCACCTTCAAGGTGGTGGCCGAGTCGCCCAGCCTGATCGAACCCAACCCCTTCCCCAAGGGCTACCAGTAATCCGCTTTGAACGTGCCCAGGGAGGGCACGCGGGCGGCGGCCAGGTTGAAAAGAGGGGCCGCCGCCCGCCCGGTTTGCATACAGACAGGCAGGTGACCTTATGGAATTCTCCGACATGCTCAACATCGCCCTCATGCAGGGCTTCGCAGGCCTCAGCCTGTTCTCGGTCCTGCTGCTCATGGGCCTCGGGCTGGCCATCATCTTCGGCCAGATGGGCGTGATCAACATGGCGCACGGCGAGTTCATGACCATCGGCGCCTACACGGTGTTCCTCTTCTCCACGCTGACGGAGAAGCTGGCGCCCAACTTCATGCCCTACTACTTCCCGCTGGCCATCGTCGTGGCCTTCGTGCTGGCCTTCATCGCCGGCTGGCTGGTGGAGTGGGGGCTGATCCGCTTTCTCTACAAGCGTCCGCTGGATACGCTGCTGGCCACCTGGGGCCTGAGCCTGGCGATCCAGCAGATCTTCCGCTCGGCCATCGGCCCCAAGGAAGTCAGCCCGATCCTGCCCGAGTGGCTGATGGGCTCCTGGTCGCCGCATGAGGGCCTGGACATTCCGATCAACGGCCTGTTCGTGCTGGGCCTGACGGCGGTGGTGACGGGCGGCGTGCTGCTGGCCCTGTACAAGAGCCGCTGGGGCCTGCGGGTGCGCGCCACGGTGAGCAACCGCACCATGGCCAACGCCATCGGCATCAACACGAAGAAGACCGACCGCCTGACCTTCGCCATCGGCTGCGGCATCGCCGGGGTGGCCGGCGCGGCCTTCACCACCATCGGCTCCACCGGGCCGACCTCCGGCTCGCTCTACATCGTCGACTCCTTCCTCGTCGTGACCTTCGGCGGCGCCGCCAGCCTGCTGGGCACGGTGGCCTCGGCCTTCGGCATCGCGCAGACGCAATCGATCAGCGAGTTCTTCATGACCGGCTCCATGGCCAAGGTGCTCACGCTCTCGATGATCGTCGTGATCCTGATGATCCGTCCGCAGGGCCTGTTCGCCAGCAAGGTGCGCCGCTGAGATCGCCATTCACTTCCGGAGTCCAACCATGAACCAATTCAAAGCATGGATCACCAGCCGGGGCCTGGGCAGCGTGGCCATCCTCGCCGTCCTGCTGCTGGTCGTCTTTCCCCTCGCCTTCGACATCTTCCGTCTCAACCTTGTGGGCAAGTACCTGACCTACGGCTTCGTCGCCCTCGGGCTGGTGATGCTGTGGGGTTACGGCGGCGTGCTCAGCCTGGGCCAGGGCGTGTTCTTCGGCCTGGGCGGCTACGCCATGGCCATGTTCCTCAAGCTGGAAGCCAGCGACCCGATCAGCACCAAGATCCAGTCCACCCCGGGCATCCCGGACTTCATGGACTGGAACCAGCTCACCGCCCTGCCCTTGTGGTGGAAGCCCTTCGAGCACCTGCCCTTCGCGCTGCTGGCGGTGATTGCGGTCCCGACCGTCCTGGCCTTCATCGTGAGCTACGCCATGTTCAAGCGGCGCGTGGGCGGGGTGTACTTCGCCATCATCACGCAGGCCGTCGCACTGATCCT
>JAJZUZ010000099.1 GCA_021845965.1 Pseudomonadota bacterium
ATTCCTCGCGGTCGATCTCGCCGCGCGCGTAGCGCTGTGCCAGGATCTCCAGCGCGCCGGGCGCCTCGGGCGGGGAAGCGCGTCGTGCACCGCCGCCGGCCAGCCAGCGCAGCAGCACGATCACGCCTCCAATGATCAGCGCCCAGAACAGCAGCATGCCCAGCCCCATGCCGAAGAAGCCCGGGCCGCCGTAGCCCCAGTTGCCGAACATCATGGTGCCCTCCTGCGGCGCGGCCGCTCACTCGTCGCCCAGGGACCAGCCGCGGCGCCAGCTGCGCAACTGGTCTTTCTGCTCCTTGCTGAGCAAGGCCTCGACGCGGTTGTGCGCGTCGACCGAGGCCTCCAGCATCTGGCGACGCAGGTCGGCGATCTTCATGGCCTGTTTGCCGATGGCCGCCGGGTCGCGCTTGTCGGCCAGGAACAGATCGCGCATATGGGCGCCTTCATCCTGCAGCTTGCCCATGACACTCCAGTTCTTGCGGCGCGTCTCGTCCTGGATCTGGGTGACCTTGGCCAGCTGTTGTTCCGTGAGGTCCAGAGCATAGAGTGGACCCAGGCCCATCATCCCGTAGCCCATACCGGCCCCCAAGCCCCCCATCATGCCGGGACCGTAGCCGCCGCCGTAGCCACCCATCATGCCGGGACCATAGCCGCCGCGGCCATAGCCCCCCATCATGCCGGGGCCATACCCGCCCGGGCCATAGCCCCCCATCATCCCCGGTCCGTAGCCACCGCGTCCGGGTCCCCAGCCCCCCATCATGCCGGGGCCGTACCCGCCGCCCGGACCATACGCACCCATCATGCCGGGGCCATAGGCCGGCGGGGCGTTGCGCGGTTCGTCCGCCTGGGCCGCGCCGGCGAGCAGCGCGCCGGCGGTCAGGACCGTCATCGTCAAGAGCTTGTATCCGTTCTTCATTGCCGTTTCTCCTTGGGTTGAAACCATGCGGCAGGGGCCGCCCGGGTATCTGCAGGCCCGCGGGCGCAGACCCTGCTTCGAGCGCCGCACAGGTCAGCGGGTTCCGGTCGAGTGGTCCCTGCCTGGCCCCTGTTTGATCTGGCTCAACTATCTGCAGTGCCGCCGGGCGCGTCAAGCCGATTCCATTGCGCCAAGGGGGGCGCTCTCGCGCTTGCGGCATCATTGCGCCATGTCGCACTGGATAGATACCCATTGCCACCTGGACGCGCCCGAATTCGCGCTCGATGTCGCGGCGGTGCGTGCCCGCGCGCGCGAGCGCGGGGTGGTGCACTGCGTGCTGCCGGCGGTGCGGGTGCAGGATTTCGAGCGGGCGCGTGACCTGGCCCACGAGTTCGGCGACAGCTACGCGCTGGGCATCCATCCGCTGTATGTCCAGCAGGCGGCCGACGGTGACCTGGCGCGTCTGGACGAGGCGCTGGCGCGCTGGCACGATGACCCGCACCTGGTGGCGGTGGGCGAGATCGGGCTGGACTACTTCGTGCCCGAGCTGTGCGAGAGCCCTCTACGCGAGCGGCAGGAATACTTCTATGTGGAGCAGCTCAAGCTGGCCCGCAAGCATGGCCTGCCCGTGATTCTGCATGTGCGCCGTTCCGCCGACATGCTGCTCAAGGGCCTGCGCGCTGTCGGCAACGGCGGCTACCGCTGGCAGGGCATTGCCCATGCCTTCAACGGCAGCCTGCAGCAGGCACAGGCCTTCATTGCGCTGGGGCTCAAGCTCGGCTTTGGCGGCGCGCTGACCTACGAGCGGGCCAGCAATCTGCGCCGGCTGGCGGCGGAACTGCCGCTCGACGCCATCGTGCTGGAGACCGACGCGCCCGACATGCCGCCGCACTGGCTGTACAAGACGGCGGAGCAGCGCTTCAACGGCGATGACCAGGGGCGCAATGAGCCGGCCGAGCTGCCGCGGATCGCGCAGGTGCTGGCCGCGCTGCGCGGGCAGGATCTCACGGCCTTGGCCGCAGCCAACCAGCGCAACGTGCATTCGGCGCTGCCGCGGGTGGCTGCCTTGCTGGCTGCGTGAGGCGATGCGTGCGCGTCTGCACGGGCTGCCGCCCATCGTCAGCCCCAGGACCCGGGTGCTGATCCTGGGCAGCTTCCCCGGCGTGGCCTCGCTCAAGGCGCAGCAGTACTACGCCCATCCGCACAACCAGTTCTGGAAGATCCTGCAGGCGCTGTGGCCGCAGCATCCCTTGCCGGGGCCGGAGCATTACGAGCGCCGCTGCGACTGGCTGCTGGCGCGCGGGCTGGGCTTGTGGGATGTCTATGCGAGTTGCGAACGCGAGGGGAGCCTGGACAGTGCCATCCGCAATCCGGTGGTGAACGACTTCGCCAGCCTCAAGGCGCACTGCCCCAAGCTGCAGCTCATCGTGCACAACGGGGGCGAGAGTTTTCGGCATGCGAAGCTGGTGCGGGCGAGTCTCGGTGCGGAACACTTTCCGCTGGTGAAGCTGCCGTCGACCAGTCCGGCCAATGCGAGCTGGAGTTTCGAGCGCAAGCTCAGCGCTTGGCGCACTGCGATGTTGCAGGCTGGTTTGTTGTGATTTGTGGCGGACGTTTTCTTCTGCGAAGCACCGTTGTTCCCCCCACTCATCCCCCCGCCCTTCTCTACCCCCGCCGGGGTAGAGAAGGGAGCCTGGATTTGACCTGGGCGCTCCGGTTACGCCTCTACGGCGCGTGAGGGCGCGGTGCGCATGGGCGCATCTCGAACTATCGCCTGCGGTCGTAGAGAACTCGCACGAATCGACACATCACGGCTGGCGGCTGGGCCGGCCAGCAACGAGGCAAAAGACCCGCCGCGTGATCGTGTCTCGTTCAAGGCGGGCCGCTGGCGGCCGCCGTTCTGGACGCAAAGATCAGCAACCATTGACTACGGCCGCAGGCCTGAAATGCAGGTGTCCCACTCATGGTGGCGACGCCCCGCGCCGTAGAAGCTTGGCCAGAAAACCGGAGACCCAATCCGGGCTCCCTTCTCTACCCCGGCGGGGGTAGAGAAGGGCGGGGGGATGAGTGGGGGGTAGACCAAGCGACGCAGTCAGAACCATCAGCCAAAGCAAGAAAGACGAAGGCGATAATCCATGCACCTTGAGCAAAAAGACAATCTCCCTCCCCGAAGTCCAGTTCTCCGACGAGGGCCATATCCGTCACCTGCACCTGGGCACCATCTGGATCCAGGGCTCCATGGACACCCGCGATCCGACGAAGCTGGTGCACGAGTACATCCAGCGCATGATGGCCTGGCTCCTGCTCATGGACCCGGATCCGGCCGCCGTGCGCGGCTACCACGCCATGCAGCTTGGCCTGGGAGCCGGCTCGCTCACCAAGTTCTGCGCCAAGGTGCTGCGCATGAAGACCACGACCATCGAACTCAACCCGCAGGTGCTGGCCGCCTGCCGCGGCTGGTTCCAGCTGCCGGCCAATACGGCGAAGATGCAAGTGATCCTGGCCGATGCGGCCGAGGAGATCCGCAAGCCCGGGTGGCTGGGCACGGTGGACGCGCTGCAGGTGGATCTGTACGACCACGAGGCGGCGGCGCCCGTGCTCGACAGTGCCGAGTTCTACGCCGATTGCCGCCGCCTGCTGACCGAGCACGGCTGCATGACGGTGAACCTGTTTGGCCGCTCCTCCAGTTTCGCCAAGAGCGTGGAGAAGATCGCCAGCGCCTTTGGCCGCGAGGCCATCTGGGCCTTCAAGGCGACGCGCGAAGGCAACACCGTGGTGCTCGCGCAGCGCACGCCCTCGCGTCCGACGCGTGCCGTGCTTGCCGAGCGTGCCGAAATCATCCAGACTCAGTGGGGCCTGCCGGCCGCCAAATGGCTGCGCGGTTTCAAACCCCTTGTTGACCTCTAAGCGATCCATGAGTGCCCAGCCCAAACTCAAGACCGTCTCCAGGACCGAACACGCCGGGCCGGTCGGGTGGCGCCAGCTGGTCGAGTGGATGCAGGCCGACGGCGTGATTTCCGCCGAGGAGGCGCAGCGCGTGATCGCCCGCTGCGCGCAGGCCGAGAGCGCCCAGCACCCGCTGCTGCGCCTGGCCAGCGTCTCCATGCGCCGCGCCAGCGACAACAAGGCCCTGGACGTGGAGTCGCTCACGCAGTACCTGGCGGGCCGCGCGGGTCTGGACTACTTCCGCATCGACCCGCTCAAGGTGGACGTGGGCAAGGTGGGTGACGTGATGAGCGCGGCCTATGCCGAGCGCCATCGCGTGCTGCCGGTGCAGGTGACGCCCAGCGAGGTGGTGGTGGCGACCGCGGAGCCCTTCATCACCGACTGGGTGGCCGAGGTGGAGCGCCAGACCCGGCGCGGCGTGCGCCGCGTGGTGGCCAGCCCGGGCGAAATCCACCGCTACACCGCCGAGTTCTTCGCGCTGGCCAAGTCGGTGCGCGCGGCGCAGAAGGCTGGCGGCGCCAGCAGCGGCTCCAGCTTCGAGCAGCTGGTGGAGCTGGGCAGGAGCAACAAGCAGCTCGACGCCAACGACCAGAGCGTGGTGCAGGTGGTGGACTGGCTGTGGCAATACGCCTTCGACCAGCGCGCCAGCGACATCCACCTGGAGCCGCGGCGCGAGCAGGGCGTGATCCGTTTCCGCATCGACGGCGTGCTGCACCCGGTCTACCAGATGCCCATGGGCGTGCTCAATGCCATGACGGCGCGCATCAAGCTGCTGGGCCGCATGGACGTGGTGGAAAAGCGCCGGCCGCAGGACGGCCGCATCAAGACGCGCAACCCCGGCGGCGACGAGGTGGAAATGCGTATCTCCACGCTGCCCACCGCCTTCGGCGAGAAGATGGTGATGCGTATCTTCGATCCGGACACCACGGTCAAGGACCTGGCCGAACTCGGCTTTTCCCCGCATGATGCGCAGCGCTGGGAGGCGCTGGTCAAGCGCCCGCACGGCATCATCCTGGTGACCGGTCCCACCGGCTCGGGCAAGACCACCACGCTGTATTCCACGCTCAAGCGCGTGGCCACCGAAGAGGTCAACGTGAGCACGGTGGAAGACCCGATCGAGATGATCGAGCCCGCCTTCAACCAGACCCAGGTGCAGCCGCAGCTGGACTTCGGCTTCCCCGAGGGCCTGCGCGCCCTCATGCGCCAGGACCCGGACATCATCATGGTGGGCGAGATCCGCGATCTGGAGACGGCCGAGATGGCGGTGCAGGCCGCGCTCACCGGTCACCTGGTGTTCTCCACCCTGCACACCAACGATGCGCCCTCGGCCGTGACGCGCCTGATGGAGCTGGGCATCCCGCCCTACCTGATCAATGCCACCGTGCTGGGCGTGCTGGCCCAGCGCCTGGTGCGCACGCTGTGCGCCCAGTGCAAGGTGCGCGACGAGACCGCCACGCGCGAGCAATTGGCCGAGGTGGTCAAGCCCTGGAGCCTCAGCGGCGGCTACAAGCCCTACAAGCCGGTGGGCTGCGTGGATTGCCGCATGACCGGCTTCCAGGGCCGCATGGGCCTGTACGAGCTGCTGGTCATCACCGAGGCCTTCAAGGACAGGGTCAGCCGCGAACCCAATATCGACGCCCTCAAGCGCCAGGCCGTGGCTGACGGCATGCGCCCGCTGCGTCTGGCCGGCGCGCTGCGTGTAGCCGAGGGGCTGACCGTTATCGACGAGGTGCTGGGCGCCACGCCGCCGCTGAGCTGACGCCCGCAGCGGCGCTGCCGGTCGAGGGTATTCCCGTATTCCTCCGCGTCATGCCGGGGACAGGCATAGGTGAAACCCACATCCGCCGAAGGGGGCTTTCCGGGGGAGAATCCCCGCCTTGAGTACTGCTCTCAGGAGACTGTTCGTGAAAATCAAGAGTCAGAAGGACTTCTACTCCGGGCTGATGTTCACCGCTGTCGGGGTGGCGTTTGCCTGGGGCGCGTCCACGTACAACATCGGCACCGGCGCGCGCATGGGGCCGGGCTACTTCCCGCTCATGCTGGGCATCGTGCTGGCCCTGCTGGGCCTGGCCATCGTCTTCAACGCCCTGGTCAAACCCTCGGAGACCGGAGACAAGATCGGCAAATGGGCCTGGAAGCCGCTGTTCTTCGTCATCATGGCCAATCTGCTGTTCGGCGTGATGATCGGTGGCCTGCCCAGCATCGGCCTGCCGCCCATGGGTCTGATCGCCGGCATCTTTGCGCTGGTCATCGTCTCCAGCCTGGCTGGCGACCGGTTCAAGCTCAAGGAGGTGCTGATCCTGTCGGCCATCCTGAGCCTGGGCAGCTACCTGGCTTTCATCAAGCTGCTGGCCCTGCAGTTCCCGGTGTGGCCGACCTTCATCACCGGCTGAGGAGCGCAAGAACATGGATCTTTTCAACAACCTCGCGCTCGGCTTCGGCGTCGCCTTCACGGCGCAGAACCTGATCTACGCCTTTGTCGGTTGCGTGCTGGGCACCCTGATCGGCGTGCTGCCGGGCGTGGGCCCGATCGCCACCATCGCCATGCTGCTGCCGGCCACCTATGCGCTGCCGCCCGTGGCGGCGCTCATCATGCTGGCCGGCATCTACTACGGCGCGCAGTACGGCGGCTCCACCACCGCCATCCTGGTGAATCTGCCCGGCGAATCCTCGTCGGTGGTGACCGTGATCGACGGCTACCAGATGGCCCGCAAGGGCCGCGCCGGCCCGGCGCTGGCCGCTGCCGGCCTGGGTTCCTTCTTCGCCGGTTGCGTCGGCACCCTGATCCTGGCGGCCTTTGCAGCGCCGCTGACGGAAGTGGCCTTCAAGTTCGGCCCGGCCGAGTACTTCTCGCTCATGGTGCTGGGCCTGATCGGCGCCGTGGTGCTGGCCTCCGGCTCGCTGCTCAAGGCCGTGGCCATGATCGTGCTGGGCCTGCTGCTGGGCCTGGTCGGCACCGACGTGAACTCGGGTGTGGCGCGCTTCTCCTTCGACATTCCGGAACTGACCGATGGCATCGGCTTCATCGTCATCGCCATGGGCGTGTTCGGCTACGGCGAGATCATCTCCAACCTGTCGCAGTCGGAGGAGGAGCGCGAGGTGTTCACCGGCAAGGTGACCAATCTCTATCCCACGGCACAGGACTTCAAGCGCATGATCCCGGCCGTGCTGCGCGGCACGACCATCGGCGCCACGTTGGGCATCCTGCCGGGCGGCGGCGCGCTGCTGGCGTCCTTCTCGGCCTACACCATCGAGAAGAAGACCAAGCTCAAGCCGGGCGAGGTGCCCTTCGGCCAGGGCAATATCCGCGGTGTGGCCGCGCCCGAGTCGGCCAACAACGCCGGTTCCCAGACCTCCTTCATCCCGTTGCTGACGCTGGGCATACCGCCCAACGCCGTGATGGCGCTGATGGTGGGTGCCATGACCATCCACAACATCCAGCCCGGCCCGCAGGTGATGACCAGCAACCCCGAGCTGTTCTGGGGCCTGATCGCCTCCATGTGGATCGGCAACCTCATGTTGGTGATCCTGAACCTGCCGCTGATCGGCGTGTGGATCAAGCTGCTGACCGTGCCCTACCGCTGGCTGTTCCCGTCCATCGTGCTGTTCTGCGCCATCGGTGTGTACTCGACGAACAACAACACCTGGGACATCTGGATGGTGGCGCTGTTCGGCATCATCGGCTACACCTTCATCAAGCTGGGTGTGGAACCTGCGCCGTTGCTGCTGGGCTTCATCCTGGGCCCCATGATGGAAGAGAACCTGCGCCGTGCGCTGCTGCTCTCGCGCGGCGACTGGAGCGTGCTGGTCACGCGCCCGCTGTCGGCCGGCCTGCTGGCCGCGGCCCTGCTGCTGCTGGTCATCGTGCTGCTGCCGGCGGTGAAGTCCAAACGCGAAGAGGCTTTCGTCGAGGACTGAGCGCCTGCTTCGACCGAGCGACGGCACCCTCGGGTGCCGTTTCTGTTGCGGCCGGCCCCTTCCGCGCGCATCATCCAGCCTCGGCGCCACCCTCCGCTTGAGAAACGAACCATGCACTTCAAATACGCCAACCCCTACAGCAGCACGCGCCTGCCCGTCTTCGCGCGCAACGTCGTCTCCACCTCGCACCCGCTGGCCGCGCAGGCCGGCCTGCGCATGCTGTGGAAGGGCGGCAATGCGGTGGACGCGGCCATTGCCGCGGCAGCGGCCATCACCATCACGGAACCGGTCAGCAACGGCCTGGGCAGCGACGCCTTTGCCATCCTGTGGGACGGCAAGGAACTGCATGGCCTGAACGCCTCCGGCCGCGCGCCGCAGAGCTGGACGCCCGAGTACTTCCAGCGCAAGTACGGCGCCGACGCCAGGACACCGCCCAAGCGCGGTATCGATTCGGTCACCGTGCCCGGTGCCGTGGCCAGCTGGGTGGCCCTGAGTGAGCGCTTTGGCAAGCTGCCCTTTGCCGACCTGCTGGAGCCGGCCATCGAGATCG
>JAJZUZ010000100.1 GCA_021845965.1 Pseudomonadota bacterium
GATGAAGCCGCAGCGCCGCGGCATCGACCGCCTGGCCTTCGGCCTGGCCAGCAACCGCGTGATTCCACAGCCGCTGGGCGTGGTGGGCGTCATCGTGCCGTGGAACTTCCCGCTCAATCTGAGCCTGCTGCCGCTCACCGCGATCTTCGCTGCCGGCAACCGGGCCATGATCAAAATGAGCGAGAACTCGCGCCACCTGAGCCGCCTGCTGATCCAGGAACTGCCGGACTATTTTGGCGATGAGAAGCTGCAGGTCTTCGAGGAAACCGGTGGGGTGGGCGTGGAGTTCTCCAAACTGCCGTTCGATCACCTGCTCTTCACCGGCTCCGGCCAGACCGGCCGGGCAGTGATGGCGGCGGCGGCGCCCAATCTGTGTCCCGTGACCCTGGAGCTCGGCGGCAAGTCGCCGGCCGTGGTGTGCGCGGACTTCCCGCTGCGCACGGCCGCCGAGCGCATCCTCTACGTCAAGTACCTCAACGCCGGCCAGATCTGCACCACGGTGGATTACGCCTTCGTGCCACAACGGCAGGTCAAAGAGTTCGTGCGGCTGGCGCAGGAACTCATGCCGCGGCGCTACCCCTCGCTGGAGACCAAGGACTACACCGCCATCATCGATGACATCGCCTACGCGCGGCTGCTGCATGCGCTGGACGACGCCAAGCAGCGCGGTGCCAGGGTCATCCCGCTCATTCCCGGCAAGCCCTTCGACGCCAAGCTGCGCAAGATCGCGCCCCACCTCGTGCTGGATGCACCGGCCGACTGCCTGCTGATGCAGCGCGAGATCTTCGGCCCCATCCTGCCCGTGATCGCCTACGAAGACATGGAAGACGATGTCATCCAGCGCATCAACGCCGGCCCGCGCCCGCTGGCGCTCTACCCCTTCACCAACGACAGGGCGCTGCAGGAGGAACTGCTTACGCGTGTCATGTCCGGCGGGGTCTCCATCAACGACGCGCTGTTCCATGTGGGCCAGGAGGAACTGCCCTTCGGCGGCGTCGGCGCCTCCGGCATGGGCCACTACCACGGCTACGAGGGTTTTCTCACCTTCTCCAAGTTGCGCCCGGTGTTCACGCAGGCGCGCTTTTCCACCGCCCGGCTGCTGGCGCCGCCCTACGGGCCGCTGACCGACAGGCTGCTGAAGTTCCTGCTGAAGTAAGCCCCCAGGCCGGCCGCGTCGGGGGGAGCGATCACACGCAGTGGAAGAGCGTGGGGGCCTGTCTATACCGCCGGGTCGCGCATGTCCTTGCGGATGGCGTCGATGGCCTTGAGCAGCTCAGGGCTGAGCGTGGTGCCCCAGGCGTCCAGGTCCTCGTCGAGCTGCGCCACCGAGGTCACGCCGATGATGGTGCTGGCCACCTGCCACTTGGTGTAGCAGAAGGCCAGCGCCATCTGCACCGGCGTCAGGCCGTGGTCGCGCGCCAGCGCGTTGTAGCGCCGCGCGGCCTCCAGCGCCTCGGCGCGGCCCCAGCGCTGCTTGCGCACGCTCTCGAACCTGGCGATGCGGCCTTCCTTCGGGGCATCCGGGCCCAGGAAACCGCTGGCGTCGTACTTGCCGGTCAGCAGGCCGAAGCCCAGCGGCGAATAGGCCAGCAGCGAGACGCCCAGGCGATGCAGGGTCTCGTCCAGCGCGTTCTCCAGCGTGCGATTGACCAGGCAATAGACATTCTGCACCGTGGCGACGCGCGGCAGGCTGTGCTGCTCGGCCAGGCGCACGAACTCGTGCACGCCATAGGGCGTCTCGTTGGACAGGCCGATAGCACGCACCTTACCCGCCTTCACCAATTTACCCAACGCCTCCAGCTGTTCGTGGATGGAAGTCACCGTCGGATCGTCCTTGGCCGGGTCGAAGTACATCAGGCCGAACATGGGCACGTGGCGCAGCGGCCAGTGGATCTGGTACAGGTCGATGACGTCGGTCTTCAGGCGCTTCAAGCTGTCGTCGCAGGCGGCCAGGATGTCGGCCGGCGTGACGTTGGTAGCGCCGTTGCGGATCCAGTCCATGCCGCGCGAGGGACCGGCCACCTTGGTCGCCAGCACCATCTTCTGGCGCGCCCCCGGCCGCTTGGCAAACCAGTTGCCGATGATCTTCTCGGTGGCGTTGTAGGTCTCGCGGCGCGGCGGCACGGCGTACATCTCGGCCGTATCCAGAAAATTGACGCCGCGCTCCAGCGCACGGTCCAGGATGGCGTGGGCATCCGCCTCGCTGACCTGTTCGCCGAAGGTCATGGTGCCCAGGCAGATGGGGGTGACGTGCAGGTCGCTCTGGCCCAGTCGGACGTTCTTCATCATGTCTCACTCGAAAATTCGGACAGCCGCGAGTTTACGCAGAGGGCAGCACACCCTCCTGTCGCGCGCGTTCCTCCTCGCGCAGGCGCAGCACGCGGCGCTGCACCTTGCCCGTGGTGGTCATCGGCAGGGACGCCACGAACTCGATCTCCTTCGGGTATTCATAGGGCGCCAGCTTGCCCTTCACATGGCGCTGCAGGTCGATCATCAGGCGCGTCTCCCACTCCATGCGCGAGGCGCGTTCGTCGCCGCGCTCCGCGGCCGCCTCGGGCGTCAGCACCACATAGGCCTTGACCAGCGCGCCGCGGTCCCGGTCCGGCTTGGGCACCACCGCCGCATTCGCCACCGCCGGGTGCTTGACCAGGCAGTTCTCGATCTCGCCCGGACCGATGCGATAACCGGCGGCCTTGAACATGTCGTCCGCGCGGCCCTGGTACCAGAGGTAACCATCGGCATCGCGCCGGGCCAGGTCGCCGGTGCGGCACCAGTCGCCGGTGTATTTCTCGCGCGTGCCCGCCTCGTTCTTCCAGTAGCCAAGGAAGAAGATCGGATCCGGGTCACCATGCCGGTCCCGGCGGTGGATGGCCACCTCGCCCACCGTCCCCACCGGGCATTCGCGCCCCTGCTCGTCGATCACCGCCACCCGATGACCCGGATAGCCCTTGCCCATGCTGCCGGCCCGCGCGGGCCAGAACAGGCTGCAGTTGCCAACGATGTAGTTGACCTCGGTCTGGCCGAACATCTCGTTCACCGTCACCCCGAGCTGCTTCTCGCAGTAGCTGAACACCGCATCGCCGACGGCCTCGCCGGCGCTCATGATGGCCTGCAGCTTCAGCTTGAAAAACTTCTTCGGCTGCGGAAAGGCCTTCATCATGGCCTTGAGCGCCGTCGGGAACAGGAAGGTGTGCGTCACCTCGTACTTCTGCAGCAGCTCGAAGGCCGTCTGCGGGCTGAAACGCCCGTTCCAGGCCACGATGGGGCGGCCGAAGTAGAGCGTGGGCAAAAGAGCGTCCATCAGCCCGCCCGTCCACGTCCAGTCCGCGGGAGACCAGAGTACGGCCGTGCTCTGGTCTCCCGCGCTGGACTTCGTCCGCTGTGTGCTCGCCCCCACCCCAGCCCTCCCCCGCACGGGGGAGGGAGTGCGCTGTCCACTCCGTGGATCGAAACCAAACCAGTTCTGGCTGCAGACGAAGCCGGTCAGGTTGCCGATCAGCGCGCGGTGCGGGATCAGGGCGCCCTTGGGATTGCCGGTCGTGCCGCTGGTATAGACCAGCAAGGCAGGATCATCGGCGCGCGTCGCTACCGGCGCATACTCGGGCGGCTGCTCGGCCGTGATGACGGCGTAATCCAGATCGGCCATGCCGGCGGCGCCGCCGCCGACCTCGCCGTTGGCGCTGTCACCGACCCCGATCACGTGCCACAGGGCTTCGCAGTTGCCGCGGATGTTCTGGATGTTGACGATGGAGGCGTCGTCGCAGATGGCCACCTTGGCGCCACTGTCGTTCAGGCGGAATTCCAGCGCCTCGGGCCCGAACAGCGTGGACAGCGGCATGGCCACCGCCCCCATCTGCAGCACCGCCATATAGGCCACTGCCGTCTCGAAGCGCTGCGGCAGCACGACGGCCACCTTGTCACCCTTGCCTACCCGCAGCTGCGCCAGGGCATTGGACAGACGGTTGGCTTGGTGATGCAGCTCGGCATAGCTGTGGCTGCGCGGTTCCACCCCGGCGCCGTCGGCGTGCATGGCAATGCGCTGCGCGCCATCGGCCGCCTGCGCCCAGCGTCGGCTGCAGACCTCCGCAATATTGAATTCCTCCGGCACCAGCCAGCGGAAGCCGCCGTGCAGCTGTTCATAAAGGTCGCGTGTTTGACTGGGGGCCATGCTGCGTCTCCGTATGATTTCGCGCTATGAGTTCCCAAATGTACCAAGCCCGCCGTCCCGCCTCCAGCGAATTCGCGCCCGTGCGCACCCTGAAATACCACGTGTTGCGCTGGGGCGAGCCGCGCTCGGTGCTGCCGCCGCTGGTGCTGATGCACGGCTGGATGGACGTGGCCGCCTCGTACCAGTTCGTCGTGGACGCGCTCAGCCCGGACTTTCTGCAGGGCCGCAGCATCATTGCCGCCGACTGGCGCGGCTTCGGACTCACGGGTCTCGCCACCGCCGGGCCGCCCCACGGTGGCGAGGGCCCCCTCGGGGGACAGCGAGGACACGAAGTGCCGAGCGTGGGGGCGACATACACGGGACACGACAACTACTGGTTCCCGGACTATCTGGCCGACCTGGACGTGCTGCTGGACCGCTACGCCGGCGAGCAGCCGGTGGACCTGATCGGCCACAGCATGGGCGGCAACGTGGTCATGCTCTATGCCGGCGTACGGCCACAGCGCATCCGCCGCTTGGTCAACCTGGAAGGCTTCGGCATGCCCGCTACCCGGCCGGAAAAGGCGCCCAAGCGCTATGCCCAGTGGCTGGACGAGCTGAAAAGCCTGCACCGGGGCGAGCTGGCGCTCAAGAGCTATGCCGACGCCGACGGCGTGGCGCGCCGCCTGATGAAGACCAACCCGCGCCTGCCCGAGGACAAGGCGCAATGGCTGGCAAGGCATTGGGCCCGGCCCAACGCGCAGGGCCAGTGGGAGATCCTGGGCGACCCCGCGCACAAGGTCGTCAACGCCCAGCTCTACCGGGTGGAGGAAGTCCTGGCCTGTTTTGCCCAGATCAGCGCGCCGGTGCTCTCGGTGGAAGCCAGCGACAACCAGATGGACCAGTGGTGGCAGGGCAAATACACCCTGGCCGAATTCCACGAGCGCCTCAAGAGCGTGCCGAACCTGCAGCAGGCCGTGATCCAGGACGCCGGCCACATGCTGCACCATGACCAGCCCGAGCGCCTGGCCGCGCTGATCGAGGATTTCCTGGCCTGAACGCCCACGCCCGGCCATCCGGAAATCCCCACCCCGCCTAAAATAGCGGGTTTTGGGCGCCCGGCCTGCCCGGCCAGCGCTCCCGCACAGAACACAGACAGGATTTCCCCATGATGGACGCAGAACAGATCAATGCCATTGGCTCCAAGCTCACCGACCTGAGCCAGCGTACGGTCGAGCTACGGAGGTATCTTTGACTACGATGCCAAGGCGGAACGACTGAGGACGGTCAACGCCTCGCTGGAAGACCCGACGGTCTGGAACGATCCGAAGCGAGCCCAGGAGCTGGGCAAGGAAAAGAAGGCGCTGGACGACGTGGTCGTCACGCTCGACAAACTCACGAGCGAGCTGGCCGACAACACCGAGCTGTACGAGATGAGCAAGGAGGAAGGCGACGAAGCCGGCCTGCAGACCATCGCCGCGGAAGCCGCCAAGCTGGCCGAAAGCGTGGAGAAGCTCGAGTTCCGCCGCATGTTCAACAACCCGGCCGATCCGCTGCCCGCGTTCCTGGACATCCAGGCCGGCGCCGGCGGCACCGAAGCCTGCGACTGGGCCAGCATGCTGCTGCGCCAGTACCTGAAGTACGCCGAGCGCAAGGGCTTCAAGGCCACGGTCGAGGAAGAAACCCCGGGCGACACCGCCGGCATCAAGAGCGCCTCCATCAAGATCGAGGGCGACTACGCCTTCGGCCTGCTGCGTACCGAGACCGGCGTGCACCGCCTGGTGCGCAAGAGCCCCTTTGACAGCTCGGGCGGACGCCACACCAGCTTTGCCAGCGTCTTCGTCTACCCGGAGATCGACGACACGATCGAGATCGAGATCAACCCGGCCGACGTGCGCACCGACACCTTCCGCGCCAGCGGCGCCGGCGGCCAGCACATCAACAAGACCGACTCGGCCGTGCGCCTGACGCACATTCCCACCGGCATCGTGGTGCAGTGCCAGGACGGCCGCAGCCAGCACAGCAACCGCGACGTGGCCTGGAAGCGCCTGCGCAGCCGCCTGTACGACCACGAGATGCGCAAGCGCCAGGAAGAGCAGCAGAAGCTCGAAGACAGCAAGACCGACGTCGGCTGGGGCCACCAGATCCGCAGCTACGTGCTGGACCAGAGCCGCATCAAGGACCTGCGCACCAACTACGAGACCTCGGCCACCCAGAAAGTGCTGGACGGCGACCTCGACCCCTTCATCGAAGCCTCGCTCAAGCAAGGCGTCTAGAAATGTCACACCCCCAGGCTCCGCGCACTGCGTGTTGCTACGCCAGCCCCCTTGCAGGGGGCAACGCCAGTGGCCCGGCGAAGCCGGTTCCACGGCGTTCCCCGTTAGAACTTCCCCTCATGCCCGCGGGCATCTTTGGAGACTCCCATGCGTGAAGGACAAGCCACCGTCATCCGGCGCGAGGACTACGCCGCGCCCGCCTACTGGATCGACACCGTCGACCTGACCTTCGACCTGGACCCGGCCAAGACCCGCGTGCTCAACAAGATGACGCTGCGCCGCAACCCGGCCGTGGCGGCCCAGCCGCTGCGCCTGGACGGCGAGGAGCTGAATCTGGCGCGCGTGCTGGTCAACGGCCAGGGCACCAGCTTCAAGATGGACGGCAGCCAGCTCGTGCTGGAGAACCTGCCGACCGGCGAGGAGCCCTTCCAGCTGGAGATCTTCACCACCTGCGCGCCGGAAAAAAACAGCAAGCTCATGGGCCTGTACGTGAGCAACGACTCCTTCTTCACGCAGTGCGAGGCCGAGGGTTTCCGTCGTATCACCTACTTCCTGGACCGCCCGGACGTGATGGCCAGCTACACCGTGACGCTGCGCGCCGACAAGCGCCGCTACCCGGTGCTGCTGTCCAACGGCAATCTGGTGGAACAGGGTGCACTGGAAGACGGCCGCCACTTTGCCAAGTGGGTCGACCCGCACAAGAAGCCCTGCTACCTCTTTGCCCTGGTGGCCGGCCAGCTCGTGGCGCGCGAGCAGCGCATCCTGGCCCGCAACGGCAAGGAACACCTGCTGCAGGTCTATGTGCGCCCCGGCGACCTGGACAAGACCGAACACGCCATGAACTCGCTCATGGCCTCGGTCGCCTGGGACGAGGCGCGCTTCGGCCTGGCGCTGGACCTGGAGCGCTTCATGATCGTCGCCACCAGCGACTTCAACATGGGCGCGATGGAGAACAAGGGCCTGAACATCTTCAACACGAAGTACGTTCTCGCCAACCAGGCTACGGCCACCGATGCCGACTACGCCAACATCGAGAGCGTGGTGGGCCACGAGTACTTCCACAACTGGACCGGCAACCGCGTCACCTGCCGCGACTGGTTCCAGCTCAGCCTGAAGGAAGGCCTGACCGTCTTCCGCGACCAGGAATTCAGCCAGGACCTGGCGGGCGACCTTTCGGCGCGCGCCGTCAAGCGCATCGAGGACGTGCGCGTGCTGCGTACCGCCCAGTTCCCCGAGGACGCCGGCCCCATGGCGCACCCGGTGCGCCCGGACTCCTACATCGAGATCAACAACTTCTACACCGTCACCGTCTACGAAAAGGGCGCCGAGGTCGTGCGCATGCAGCAGACGCTAACCTCGCGCGAGGGTTTTGCCAAGGGCATGGCGCTGTACTTCCAGCGCCATGACGGGCAGGCCGTCACCTGCGACGACTTCGCCCAGGCCATTGCCGACGCCAACCCCAGCTCCGAGCTGGCGCGCCTGCTGCCGCAGTTCAAGCGCTGGTACAGCCAGGCGGGCACACCGCGCGTGGCCGCGCGTGGCGAATACGACACCGCCCAGCGCCGCTACACGCTCACGCTGAGCCAGAGCTGCGCCCCCACGCCGGGCCAGCCGGTCAAGGAACCCTTCGTGATCCCGGTCAGCCTGGGCCTGGTCACGGCCGATGGCCGCTCGCTGCCCCTGCAGCTGGACGGCGAAAGCGAGCCCGGCCCGAGCTCGCGCACCATCGTGCTGACCGAAGCGTCATTGACCCTGCGTTTCGTCAACGTCGATGCCGAACCCGTGCCCTCGCTGCTGCGCGGTTTCAGCGCCCCCGTGGTGCTGGAGTTCGACTACAGCGACGAACAGCTGCTCACCCTGCTGGCGCACGACACCGACCCCTTCAACCGCTGGGAGGCCG
>JAJZUZ010000101.1 GCA_021845965.1 Pseudomonadota bacterium
AGGGCGCGCTCGTCGGGCGCGGCGAGGCGACCTTGCTGGCGACGATCGAGCAGATCGATCCCATCTACGTGAACTTCACGCAGAGCAGCGCGGAGTTGCTGGCGCTGCGTGACGCCATCCAGAGCGGTCGTTGGCGGGCCGCCGGTACCACCAAGATGGAACTGGTGCTGGAGAACGACAGCGTTTACCACTTGGCGGGCAAGCTGCTGTTCTCCGACCTGGCGGTGGACCCGGGCACTGGTGCCGTGTCCATGCGCGCTGAATTTCCGAACCCGAAGAAGGAGCTGCTGCCCGGCATGTTCGTGCGCGTGCGCTTTGCCCAGGCCAAGGCCGACAAGCTGGTCACGCTGCCGCAGCGCGCCATCCAGATGACGCCGCAGGGTGCGCTCGTGCTGGTGGTCGACAAAGAGGGCAAGGTGGTGCCGCGCCCCGTCAAGCTGGGTGGCATGAGCGGCAGCACCTGGACCGTGATCTCGGGTCTTGCCGGTGGCGAGCAGGTGATCGTGGAAGGGCAGATGAAGGCCCGGCCGGGCAGTGTGGTCAAGCCCGTGCCCTGGACGCCCGGCGCTGCGGCGCCCGCGCCGGCGGCAGCACCGGCCCAGGGGAAGTAAACCATGCTGGCCAAATTCTTCATTGACCGCCCGGTGTTTGCCTGGGTGATCGCGCTGGTCATCCTGCTGGCCGGTGTGCTCTCCCTGCGCCAGCTGCCGGTGGCGCAGTATCCCGAGGTCGCGCCGCCGGCGCTGGCGATCAACATCACCTACCCGGGCGCGTCAGCCAAGGTGATCGAGGACACGGTGGTGGCCCTGATCGAGCAGGAGATGAACGGCATCGAGAACCTGCTCTACATGGACTCGGCGTCCGAGCAGAGCGTGGGCACCATCAACCTCACCTTCCGCACCGGCACCAATATCGAGATTGCCTCGGTGGAAGCGCAGAACCGCATCAAGCGGGTCGAGGCGCGGCTGCCGGACGAGGTGCGCCGTCTGGGCATCACAGTGACCAAGACGCGGCGCAACTACCTCATGTTCGTGTCGCTGTACTCGCCCGACCGGAGCCTGAGCGGGGTGGACCTGGCCAGCTTCGCCGCCGCCGGTGTGCTCGACGAAGTCCGGCGCGTGCCCGGCGTGGGCGAGGCGCTGCTGTTCGGCTCCGAATACTCGATGCGCCTGTGGGTCAACACCGACAAGCTCAGCGGCTACGGCCTGACGCCGACCGACGTCATCCAGGCCGTGCGCGCGCAGAACGTGCTGCTGGCCGTGGGCGAGGTGAACCAGCCGCCGGCGCCCAAGGGCATGGAATATGCCGCGACCGTGATCACGCGCGGCCGGCTCAGCACGCCGGAGGAATTCGGGGCCGTGGTGGTCCGGTCCCAGCCCGACGGCTCCATGGTGCGCGTGCGCGATGTGGCGCGCGTGGAGCTGGGCGCGCAGGACTACTCCATCTTCGCCCGCCTGGACGGCCAGCCCAATGCGGCCATCGCCATCAAGGTGGCGCCGGGTGCCAATGCGCTGGACACCGCCAAGGCCGTGCGCGCACGCCTGCAGGAACTGGAGCGCTACTTTCCCAAGGGGGTGAAGTGGGAGGTGCCGTACGACACCACGCCCTTCATCGACATCTCCATCAGCGAGGTGGTGCACACCCTGATCGAAGCCGTGTTCCTGGTCTTCATCGTGATGTACCTGTTCCTGGAGAACTTCCGCGCCACGCTGATCCCGACCATCGTGGTGCCGGTGGCGCTGGTCGGTGCGGCGGTGGGCCTGTACGTGCTGGGCTACTCGATCAACGTGCTGACGCTGTTTGCCATGGTGCTGGCCATCGGTATCGTGGTGGACGACGCCATCGTGGTGGTCGAGAACGTCGAGCGCATCATGAGCGAGGAACATCTGTCGCCACGGGACGCCACGCACAAGGCCATGGACCAGATCGTCAGCGCCATCATCGGCATCACGGTGGTGCTGTCGGCGGTGTTCATTCCCATGGCCTTCTTCTCCGGCTCGGTGGGCGCCATCTACCGCCAGTTCGCGGTGACGCTGGTGCTGACCATGATGTTCTCGGCCCTCATGGCGCTCACGCTGACGCCGGCCCTGTGCGCCACATTGCTCAAGCACCAGCCGGGCGGGCATGACGTGCTGCCGACCACCGGCTTCTTCGGCTGGTTCAACCGCGGCTTCGCGGCCACGACGCGTGGCTATGTGCGCGCCGTCACGCGCATGCTGGGGCGTCCCGGGCGCTGGCTCATCGTCTACGGCACCATCCTCCTGGCGACGGTCTGGATGTTCAGCAAGTTGCCGGGCTCCTTCCTGCCCGAGGAGGACCAGGGTTACTTCCTGAACCTGGTGCAGTTGCCGCCGGGGGCCTCGCAGGAGCGCACCGTCGAGGTGATCAGCCAGGTGGAGCAATACTTCCTCAAGCAGCCCGAGGTGGAGCACACCATCGGTGTCGTCGGCTTCTCCTTCTTCGGCCGCGGCCAGAACGCCGGCATCATCTTCGTGCGCCTGAAACCCTGGGACCAGCGTACCGGACCGGGCAGCAGCGCCAAGGAGCTGATCCAGCGGGCCAACGGCGCGCTGTTTGCCATGAAGCAGGCCTTCATCTTCACGGTCAACCCGCCCGCGATTCCCGAGCTGGCAGCGGTGGGCGGTTTCGACTTCCGCCTGCAGGACCGTGCCGGCCTGGGACGCGAGAAGCTGGCCGAGGCCCAGGCCCTGGCCATGCAGCTGGCCGCCACGAATCCGGCACTGGCCGGGGTGCGCGTGGAAGGGCAGCCGCCCGGCCCGCAGCTGCTGCTGCAGATCGACCGTGAGAAGGCGCAGACGCTGGGGGTGGAGATCGCCACGCTGAACGACACCTTGCAGACGCTGTTCGGTGTGGCCTACATCAACGACTTCGAGCGCCAGGGTCGCATCCTGCGGGTGCAGATGCAGGCCGATCCGCAGGTGCGCACCAACCCGGACGAGATGCTGCGCGTGCGTGTGCGCAACCGCAACGGCAGCATGGTGCCGCTGTCGGAGATCGTCAAACCGCTGTGGATGGTCGGCGCGCCCAAGCTCGACCGCTACAACGGGGTGCCCTCGGTGAAACTGTCGGGCAGCCCCGCACCGGGCCACAGCACGGGTGAAGCCATGCAGGCCATGGCCGACGTTGCCAGCAAGCTGCCGCCGGGCATCGGCTACCAGTGGTCGGGCACCTCCTTCGAGGAAAGCTTGTCCGGCTCGCAGGCGCCGTTGCTGTTCGCGGTGTCGCTGGTGGTGGTCTTCCTCTGTCTGGCCGCGCTGTACGAGAGCTGGTCGATCCCGTTCTCGGTGATGCTGGTGGTGCCGCTGGGCGTGTTCGGCGCGCTGCTGGCCGTGCTGCTGCGCGGCCTGCCCAACGACGTCTACTTCAAGGTCGGCCTGATCGCCATCATCGGCCTGTCGTCCAAGAACGCCATCCTGATCATCGAGTTCGCGCGCACCTTGCAGGACAAGGGCATGGCACTCAAGGATGCCATCCTGGAGGCCAGTCGCCTGCGGCTGCGCCCGATTCTCATGACCTCGATCGCCTTCATCGTCGGCGTGTTGCCGCTGGCCATCTCCAGTGGTGCCGGCGCGCAGAGCCGCCACGCCATCGGCACCGGCGTGATGGGCGGCATGATTGCCGCGACTGTGCTGGCCATCTTCCTGGTGCCCGTGTTCTATCTGGTCGTGGCCCGGCTGTTCCCGGGGCACAGTCGCGGGCACGGCGCGGCCGCGGCCGAGGAGGGCCATCATGGCGCCTAAGCACCTTCGTTTCTCCCCGCTGACCCTGGCCGCCGCCCTGGTCCTGGCCGGCTGTTCCATGGCGCCGACCTATGAGCGTCCGGAATTGCCGGTACCCGCCGCCTGGCCGGACGACGTCCAGCGCACGACGGCGCCCGCCAAGCCGGTGGACTGGAACAGCTTCTTCCCCGACGAGCGTCTACGCGCCCTCATCAAGCTCGCGCTGGAGCACAACCGTGACCTGCGCATCGCCACCGCCCGCGTGGCCGAGGCGCGTGCGCTCTACGGCATCCAGCGTGCCGATCGCCTGCCCACCATCAACGTGGGTGCCACGGGGACCAACACGCGTGTGCCGGGCGATCTCTCGCCCAGCGGCAGCGCCATCATCAGCCGCCGCGTGGACGTCAACGCCAGCATGCTGCCCTTCGAGCTGGACTTCTGGGGCCGCGTGGCCAGCCTGAGTGAGGCGGCCAAGGCGGCCTATCTGGCAACCGAGCAGGCCCAGCGTGCTTTCCGCCTGTCGCTGATCGCGGGCGTCGCCGATGGCTACCTGGCGCTGGAGGAGGCGCAGGAGCGCATGGACATTGCCCAGGCGACGCTGGAGACGCGCAAGGAGACACGCGATCTGGTCGATCGCCGCCGCGCTGCCGGCCTGGCCGGCGACCTGGATTTCCTGCAGGCCGACGCGGCCTACGAGGGGGCCAAGGCGGATCTGGCCGCCCTGCAGCGCCAGTATTCGGCGGCGCGCAACTTCCTGCGGGCACTGGTGGGTACCGAGCCGGCCAATCTGCCGGCGGGCAGGCCGCTGGCCGAGCAGGGCATCGCGCTGGACCAGCAGGCGGATGTCCCGTCGCAGGTGCTGGTGCACCGGCCCGATGTGCTGGCGGCGGAGCAGCGGCTGATCTCCGCCAACGCCAATATCGGCGCGGCCCGCGCGGCCTTCTTCCCGCGCATCTCCCTGACCGCCTCTGCCGGCACGGCCAGTGCGCAGCTGACCAATCTGTTCAAGGACGGCCAGGAGGCCTGGAGCTTCACGCCCGCGCTGACGCTGCCCATCTTCGACTACGGCCGCAACAGCGCGAACCTCGACCTGGCGAACGTGCGCAAGGACATCGCCGTGGCCGACTACGAGCGGACCGTGCAGCAGGCCTTCCGCGAGGTGGCCGACCTGCTGGTGGCGCGCGACAAGCTCGCCGAACAGATGAGGGCGGTGGAAGCGCAGGAGCGCTCGCAGCAACGCGCGGCCGACATCGCCGAAGCGCGCTACAAGCAGGGCGTGGGCAGCTTCCTCGAGGTGCTCGATGCCCAGCGCCAGCTCTTTGCGGTGCGCCAGAACCTGATCCAGGTGCGCCGTGCCATGTGGTCCTCCGCGGCCCAGCTCTACAAGGCGCTCGGCGGCGAGGAGAGCTGAGTCCGCCCTCGCGTATGCTTGCGGCTTCGCCCTAGGCAGGAGTGCAGCGTCGTGGAGCAGGTGGATTCGGTAGTGATCGGGGCCGGGGTGGTCGGCCTGGCGGTGGCGCGCGCGCTGGCGCTGCAGGGGCGCGAGGTTTTGGTACTGGAAGCCACAGAGGCCATCGGCACCCAGACCAGTGCCCGCAATAGTGAGGTCATCCATGCAGGCATCTACTACCCGCAGGGTTCGCTCAAGGCGCGCCTGTGCGTGCAGGGCAAGCAGATGCTCTATGACTATTGCGTCGGGCGCGGCATCGCCCACCGGCGCTGCGGCAAGTTCATTGTGGCAACCTCGCAGGCGCAGGTGGCGGAGTTGCAGGGCATCATCGCCAAGGCCGCGGCCAATGGTGTTGACGACCTGGTCCTGCTCAGCCGGAACGAGGCGCGGGCGCTGGAGCCGGCGCTGGAATGCGTGGCCGCCGTGCATTCGCCCAGCACGGGCATCGTCGACAGCCACGGCCTCATGCTGGCGCTGCAGGGCGACCTGGAGAATGCCGGCGGTTTGGTGGCCTTCAATTCACCGCTGGCCAGGGCCCGCATAACGGCGGAGGGCATCGAGCTGCAGGCGCAGGATGGCACGCGGCTGCGCGCCCGCGCCGTGGTCAATGCCGCCGGCGTACGCGCGCCGACACTGGCACGCCGATTCGATGGGCTGGATGCGCGCCACATCCCGGGCGAGTTCTATGCCAAGGGCAACTACTTCACGCTGGCGGGTCGTTCCCCGTTCTCGCGCCTGATCTACCCCGTGCCGGAGGCGGCTGGTCTGGGCGTGCACCTGACGGTCGACCTCGGCGGCCAGGCCAAGTTCGGTCCCGACGTGCAGTGGGTGGACTCTGCGGGTGACCTGGTGGTCGATCCCGCGCGCGGCGAGGGCTTCTATGCCGAGGTGCGCAAATACTGGCCGGCCTTGCCGGACGGTGCCTTGCAGGCGGGCTATGCGGGCATCCGGCCCAAGATCAGCGGCCCGGGCGAAACGGCGCGCGACTTCGTGATCCAGGGACCGGACACGCACGGGGTACCGGGCCTGGTCAACCTGTTCGGCATCGAGTCGCCGGGGCTGACCAGCGGCCTGGCTATCGGTGCGATGGCGGCCGAGATGCTATCGAACCAGTAGCGAGCGTCAGCCGCGGCGGTTCTTGATCGCGAGCGCCGCTGCCTTCACCAATTCCGGCCCCTTGTAGATCAGGCCCGTGTAGATTTGCACCAGGTCGGCGCCGGCTTCCATCTTGCTCAGCGCATCCTGCGCGCTGAGGATGCCGCCGACGCCGATGATGGGGTAGTCCGGACCCAGTGCGGCGCGCAGCTGGCGGATCACGCGGTTGCTGGCCTCCAGGACGGGGGCGCCCGACAGGCCGCCGGCTTCCTGCGCGTGCGGCAGGCCCTGCACCGCCTCGCGGCTGAGGGTGGTGTTGGTGGCGATCACGCCGTCCATCTGGTGGCGCAGCAGGGTGGCGGCGATGACCTTGACCTGCTCCTCGTCCAGGTCCGGCGCAATCTTCACGAACACCGGCACGCGCTTGCCGTGCTGCTGCGCCAGTTGCTCGCGTCTGGCGGCAATCGCAGCGAGCAGGGCGTCGAGCGCCTCGTCGCTTTGCAGCGCGCGCAGGTTCTTGGTGTTCGGGCTTGAGATGTTGATGGTGACGTAGTCGGCGTGCGGATAGACGCCGGCCAGGCCGATCAGGTAGTCGTCCGTCGCCTTTTCGATGGGCGTGGCGGCGTTCTTGCCGATGTTCAGGCCCAGCAGCATGGGGGGGCCTGCTTTCTTGCGGAAGGTGGCGCGCTGCACATTGGCGAGGAAGGCGTCCAGACCGTCGTTGTTGAAGCCCATGCGGTTGATCAGCGCGTTCGCCTGCGGCAGGCGGAACATGCGCGGCCTGGGGTTGCCCGGCTGGGCCAGGGGCGTGACGGTGCCGACCTCGACAAAGCCGAAGCCCATGGCACCCAGGCCGTCGATGCAGCGCGCGTTCTTGTCGAGGCCGGCGGCCATGCCGACGCGGTTGGGAAAGGTCAGGCCGGCGATCGTGACCGAGTCGTCGACGCGCGTGCTGCTGTAGGTGCAGGCCAACGGCGTGTTCTGGGTGCGCGCCAGCATGTCGATGGTGAGGTCATGGGCGGCCTCGGGGTCGAGGCGGAAGAGGACGGCGCGGGAGAGGGCGTAGGGGATCAGGGACATCGCATAATTCCGGTTTGGTGATATTTTCCCAGATCAACCCCTTACCTTATAGATCGAGACATGCTGACTCAAGACGAACTCAAGACCCTGGTGGGCCAGGCGGCCCTGCAATACGTGGTACCCGGCGAAATCGTCGGCGTGGGCACCGGCTCCACGGTCAACAAGTTCATCGATGCGCTGGCGTCCATGAAGGGGCAGATCAAGGGCGCGGTGTCCAGCTCCGTGGCCAGCACGCAACGTCTACAGGCGCTGGGCATCCCGGTGTTCGACGCCAATGCGGTGGGCGAGATCTCGGTCTACATCGACGGCGCCGATGAGATTGACGGGCAAGGCTACATGATCAAGGGTGGCGGCGCCGCGCTCACGCGCGAGAAGATCGTGGCGGCGCAGTCGCGCCGCTTTGTCTGCATCGCCGACGAGTCCAAGCAGGTGGCCGTGCTGGGCAAGTTTCCGCTGCCGGTGGAGGTGATCCCCATGGCCACGCAGCGCCTGCTGCGCCAGTTCGCCGCCCTGGGCGGCACGGCCCAGGTGCGCCTGAAGGACGGGCAGCCGCTGGTGACGGACAACGGCCAGCACATCCTGGACGTGACCGGGCTGCAGATCAAGGATCCGCTGGCCTTCGAGTCCCAGGTCAACCAGTGGCCGGGGGTGGTGACGGTGGGTGTGTTCGCGCACCAGCGCGCGCAGGTCTGCCTGCTGGGCACCGCCAGCGGTGTCAAGACCCTGACGTATTGACCGGGCCGGACGCGCGCTGGCTGCAACAGAAAAGGGCCCCGCGGGGCCCTTTCGGGTCAGAACACGATGCCAGCCGGGTTGCTGGGCGACGGCCCGGGCGGAGGCGGCGGGGGCGGCAGCGACT
>JAJZUZ010000102.1 GCA_021845965.1 Pseudomonadota bacterium
TCCCAGCCGGCCCAGCCGCAGCTCTTGAAGAGGACCGGTCCCTGTGGCCGGTCTTTCTGTTTCTGCAGCGCGTCTTGCAGCGTGGCGAACGGCGTCACGTCCAGCCCGGCGTGCAGCAGGTCACCGGCCTCGTGGTCGGCGTCGCGCGTGTCCACGACCACGGTGCCGCTGGCTGCCAGCTCCCGGCACAACTCGGGCGCCAGTTCTACCATGCGCGGGGTGAAAGCTCCCACGGCCGTGATGAAGGCGTCCGGCCGCGGCTGCGCGCGCAGCACCACACCGCTGGCCGGGGTGCAGGTCACGACCAGCGGGCACTCGGCCAGCGCGGCATCCGGGTCGCGCACCACCTGCGCCCGCAGGCCCAGGGTGCGCGCGTGCGCGGCCAGGGCCTGGGCGCTGGTCGCACTGCGCGAGGCGATGCGCACGTCTTTCACATCCAGACCGGCGGCGAACGCCTCCAGGTGCGAACGGCCCTGCACGCCGGCGCCGACGACGAGCAGCGGGCCGCGGGGATTCGGCGCCAGGGTCTGTGCCGCCAGCAGCGAAACGGCGGCGGTGCGGCGTGCGGTCACGGTGGGGCCGTCCAGCACCAGGCGCCGTTCGCCGGTGGCGATGTCGAACACCACCACGTCACCCTGGATGGCGGGGCGGCTGGTGCCGGTATTGGCCGGCGTGTAGCTGATGAGTTTGGTGATGGCGATGCGGCCGTCGAGTGCCGGCATCACGAACAGGCTGCCACCGCCGGGCAGGGGCTGCACCAGCCGTGGCGGCACCTGTACCGCCGGGTCGCGCAGCAGGGCGGCGATCTCGGCGGCCAGGGCGCGGTAGGGCAGGCGGGCGGCGGTCTCGGCAGGGGTGAGCAGGGTGTCGGCCATGCCGGCACTCTACCCGCTCAGGTCTGTGGCACCTGGGCCACGGCGCGCTGCAGGGCCGCGTAGCAGTCCGGGTCCAGCGCGCTGCCCACGGTCTTGCCCATCATCTCCAGCGCCTGCGGGATCGGGATGGCGCCGCGGTAGGGACGCGCCGCGGTGATGGCATCGAAGATGTCCGCCGTGGTGATGATGCGCGTCTCCATGGTGATGTCCTGCGCCTGCAGGCCGCGCGGATAACCACGGCCATCCAGCCGTTCATGGTGGGCGCCTGCCACCACGGCGAGCTCGCGGAAAGCGGTGATGCGCGAGAGGATGGCTTCGGTCAGCGCCGCGTGTTCGCGCACGGCGGCCCACTCCTCCTCATTGAGGGAGCCGGCCTTGTCCAGCACGCTGTTGCTCACGCCCAGCTTGCCCACGTCGTGCAACAGTGCGCCGCGCTTGAGCCAGCGCCGGCGCTCGATGCCGAAGTCCAGGGCCTGGCCGATCAGGTCGGTGTACAGCGCCACGCGGGCACTGTGGCCGCTGGTGTAGGGACTCTTGGAGTCCACCACCTGGCCGAAGGCGGCGGCGATGTCGTCCAGGTAGTCCTCGTCCAGCGGCACTTCGTAGCGGCCGGGCTCCAGCGCCAGCACGGCCGGGTTCACCGCCGGTCCCGCCAGCGTGACCCAGAAGCTGTCGCTGCGGGCCACCTGTTCGAAGGCCTGTACCAGCGCCGGGTCGAACCATTGGCCAGAGCGTGCACGCACTTCATCCAGCGCCGCCTGGCGGCCGCCCGCGGTGTGGAAGACGTCGATGACCTGGGCCAGCAGGGCGATGCGGGCATAGACGGGGATGGCATCGCCTTGCAGGTTGTCTGGCCGGCCGCCGCCATTCCAGTGTTCGTCCAGGCTGTAGATGCCGGCCGCCACGGCCTCGGGGAAGCGCAGCTGGCGCGCGATGTCGGCGCCGCGCGAGCAGCGGGTCTGGATCAGCTCCTGTGCGATCTCGCGTCCGTCACGGAAGATGTGCAGCACGCTGTGAAAGCGCTCGGCCAGGCCGGCCTTCAGCCCGGTGTGCTGCAGCACGAAGCGCACCACCTGGCCCAGGCTGTCGCCGACTTGCTTGAAGTCGCGCTTGAAGTTCAGGTCGTCAGTCAGGTAGAGCTCGCAGATACGTGCCGCATTGCTGCTGCAGCCCAGGTCCTTGAGCAGCAGCGTGTAGTACAGCTCCCAGAGCTGGCGCTCGTCCAGGCCGATGGTGCGGCCCACGTGCATGCCGATCCAGCAGCAGCGCACGCAATGCCCTTCTGGCTGGCCCTCGGTGATGTCCAGGGCGTGGCTGAGGGCGGCCATCAGTTCGGACAGCTTGAGGCCGCTGGCCACGGGGCTGAAGCTGCGGGGGTGGGCCAAGTACATGAAAACCATTCTAGGCAGGGCTGGCGCACCGCACGGCCGCCGGCTGCACATGACCCGGGGATATGGGGGATAATACCGGTCTGCCCAAATTTTGGGCACGAGTCCCGTCCCCGGCCCCGCTGTCGGGCGCCCGGGACCCAGCGCAGGCCGTCGCGTCGACGGCTATTTCTCGAAGACCGATGACCCAAGCATCCCCCGAACCCCAGCGTTACGCCGATCTCACCCTGGCCGAGCCGCTCAAGCGCGCCGTCGCCGAGATGGGCTACGAGACCATGACGCCCATCCAGGCCCAGGCCATTCCTGTCGTGTTGACCGGCAAGGACGTCATGGGCGCGGCCCAGACCGGCACCGGCAAGACGGCCGCCTTCGCGCTGCCCCTGCTGCAGCGCCTGCTCAAGCACGAGAACAATTCCACCTCGCCGGCCCGTCACCCGGTGCGCGCGCTGGTGCTGCTGCCCACGCGCGAACTGGCCGACCAGGTCGCGCAGCAGGTCAAGATCTACGCCAAGTACACCCACCTGCGCAGCGCGGTGGTGTTTGGCGGCATGGACATGAAGCCGCAGACCATCGAGCTCAAGAAGGGCGTTGAAGTGCTGGTGGCCACGCCGGGCCGTCTGCTGGACCACATCGAGGCCAAGAACGCCGTGCTCAACCAGGTCGAGTACGTGGTGCTGGACGAGGCCGACCGCATGCTGGACATCGGCTTCCTGCCCGATCTGCAGCGCATCCTGTCCTACCTGCCCAAGCAGCGCACCACGCTGCTGTTCTCCGCAACGTTCTCGCCCGAGATCAAGCGCCTGGCGTCCAGCTACCTGCAGGACCCGGTGACCATCGAGGTGGCGCGCTCCAACGCCACCGCCGCCACGGTGGAGCAGCATTTCTACAGCGTGGGTGACGATGACAAGCGCCACGCCCTGCACCAGATCCTGCGCAGCAAGGGCATCAAGCAGGCTTTTGTGTTCGTCAACAGCAAGCTGGGCTGCGCCCGGCTGGCGCGCGCGCTGGAGCGCGACGGCCTCAAGGCCACCGCCCTGCACGGCGACAAGAGCCAGGACGAGCGCCTGAAGGCGCTGGATGCCTTCAAGAAAGGTGAAGTCGATCTGCTGGTGTGTACCGACGTGGCCGCGCGCGGCCTGGACATCAAGGATGTGCCGGCGGTGTTCAACATCGACATTCCCTTCAACGCCGAGGACTATGTGCACCGCATCGGTCGCACGGGTCGTGCGGGAGCGTCCGGCGTGGCGGTGAGTTTCGTGGCGCCCAAGGACACGCGCCTGGTGGCCGACATCGAGAAGCTGATCAAGACCAAGATCGAGATCGAGCCCGTCGAGTACGACGAGGACCGTCCGGACATCCGCCGCCAGGGCCGCTTCAACGAGGGGCGGCGCATGTACGACCAGAACGAGGAGCGCGGTGAGCGGCGTGAGCGCCGTTCCGCCCCGCGCGAGGAGAGCCGCCGTCCTGCCGCGGCGCCGCAGGACCCGTTCTTCAACCAGCCCTACGAAGCACCGGCCGAGGTCAGCGAGCCGGCCCCGTGGGAAGCCGTGGCCAAGCCCGCCGGCCGCGTCATCTCGGCCAATATCAAGCCCAAGCGCAAGGTGGCGGCGCTGTTCAAGTCGGAGTGAGGTTGCGCGTGGGGCGTTGAGCGTTCAGCGAGTGGACGCCAGCGCTCGACACCAAATTCAATCTCCGCGGCCTGGTGTCTGCGCCGCTTCGCACTTCACCTGGATCAGCTCATGCGCGCCCGCGCCGGCCAGGCGCACGGCACTCAGGCAGCCGCCCCAGACGCAGCCCGTGTCCAGCGCCAGCACATCGGGCCGCTGCAGCCAGCCCAGGGTGGACCAGTGGCCGAAGGCCACGGTGACGTTGGCGCTGCGCCGGCCCGGCACGTCGAACCAGGGCAGGTAGCCCGGCGGCGCACCCGCGGCGCCTTCCTTGCTGGCAAATTCCATTTCGCCGTCGGCCGTGCAGAAGCGCAGCCGTGTCAACGCGTTGACAATCACGCGCAGCCGTGCATCGCCCTGCAGCGTCTCGTCCCAGCGCGCCGGCTCGTTGCCGTACATGCGGCGCAGGAAATCGGGCAGCTCCGCGCTGCGCAGCACGGCCTCCAGCTCGCCGGCCAACGCTATTGTTTTGGGAGCATCCCAGGACGGCAGAACTCCCGCGTGCACCAGCAGCACGTCCTCGCCCTGGAGATTCTCGAACATGGCCAGGCGTTGCTGGCGCAACCAGTCCAGCAGGGCCGCGCGATCGGGTGCGCGCAGGATGCCGTCCAGCGTGTCGCTGCGGTGTGGCGGCCGCACGCCGTGGGCAATGGCCAGCAGGTGCAGGTCGTGGTTGCCCAGCAGGCAGCGCGCGGCATCGCCGTAGCCGCGGAGGCGGCGCAGCACAGCGGCGGAATCCGGACCGCGATTGACCAGGTCGCCCAGCAGCCAGAGCGTGTCGCGGCTGGGCGAGTAGGCGAGGGTGTCGAGCAGGCGCTGCAGGGCGCCGTCACAGCCTTGGACGTCGCCGATCAGATAGTGGGCCATGGACGTGAATTGTGGCACCGCTGTTACAGCACGCGCCTTGCCCGTGCTCAGGCCGCTGCATTAGACTGGCCCGTGCAGGTGCCCGGCCGTGGCACCACCGAGGATGACAATGAAGACGAAAGCCTTTTGGCAGAAGGACTGGCTGGTCGGCCTGCTGGTGGCCGTGGTGCTGTTCCTGGCGGCCGGCAGCGATCTGATGCAGAGCCTGGAGCGCAAGGCCTATGACCTGGGGGTGCGCGCCACCTCGCGCCCGCCGAGCGAGCGCGTTGCGATCATCGCCATCGACGACGACAGCATCGCCAACCTGGGCCGCTGGCCCTGGCCGCGCGAGATCCATGCGCGCATGATCGACCTGCTCGCCGCCGGCGGGGCCAAGGTGATCGGGCATACCGTGTTCTTCTCCGAGCCGCAGGTCGATGCCGGGCTGGACTATATCCGCAAGGTCACGGCCTGGCTGGACGAATCGGGTGTGCGCAGGAGCGGCAACCCGGCTGAAGTGGCCCGGCTGGAGGCCTTGCTGGCCGAGGCGACGCAGAACCTGGACAACGACCGCAAGCTGGCCGACAGCCTGGCCCGGGCGCACAACGTGCTGCTGGCGCTGTATTTCGAGCCGGGCGAGCTGCAGGGCAAGCCCGACCGGCAGCTGCCCGACTTCGTGCTGCGCAACCAGCTGAGCGGCTTTCAGGCAGGCAACGTCGGCGTGCAGCCTGACCCGTCGCGGGGCGTGCTGATGCCGATCGCGGCGCTGGGCGAGCAGGCGCTGGCGCTGGGTCACCTGAACTTCTCACGCGACGTGGACGGCGCGGTGCGCAGCGAGCCGCTGGCCATGGACTACGACGGCCACTTCTATCCCTCGCTATCACTGATGCTCGCCGCGCGCAGTCTGAACCTCACGCCGGCCGACATCCGCGTGCAGCCCGGCGGCGGCGTGCAGCTGGGCAAGTCGCGTATCACCACCGACGCCTCGCTGCGCATGCTGACCTACTTCTACCCCGACCGCCAGGGCCGGCCGGCCTTCCAGGTCGATTCCTTCTACGACGTGCTCAGCGGCAAGATCCCGGCCGCCAAGTACAAGGACAGGATCGTGCTCATTGGGGCCTCGGCGGCCGGCGTGGGCACGCTGCAGGTGACGCCGGTGTCCTCCAGCATGCCCTCGGTGGTGACGCTGGCGCATACCGTCTCCAGCATCCTGCAGGGCGACTACTTTGTCTCGCCTTCGTGGGCCGGCCTGGCACAGCTCGGCGTGTTCCTGCTGGTGGCGGCCTACCTCATCGCCCTGTTGCCGCGTCTGCGCGCGGCCACCGGCGCCCTGGTGACGGCAGCGCTGTTTGCCGCGCTGCTGGCGGCGCACTTCCTGCTCATGACCACGCAGGCCCTGTGGCTGCCGCTCATGCTGCCGGCCACGCTGCTGCTGGTGGGGCATCTGCTGCTGACCACCAAGCGCTTCCTCGTCACGGAAGAGCACAAGGAGAAGTCCGAGGCCGAGTCGGCCGAGAGCAATCGCATGCTCGGCCTCGCATTCCAAGGCCAGGGCCAGCTGGACATGGCCTATGACAAGTTCTCCAAGGTGCCCATGGACGACAGCCTGATGGAGCTGCTCTACAACCTGGCGCTGGACTTCGAGCGCAGGCGCCAGTTCAACAAGGCCGAGGCGGTGTTTCGCCGCATGAGCGAGTACAAGCCGAGGTTCCGCGACATCGAGGCGCGCCTGCAGCAGAACAAGGCCCTGTCCGAGACGGTCATCCTGGGTGGCGCAGCGCGTGGCGGCGACAGCACGCTGGTGCTGGACCGCCCGGGCCTGGCCAAGCCCATGCTGGGCCGCTACGAGATCGAGAAGGAGCTGGGCAAGGGGGCCATGGGTGTGGTCTACCTGGGCAGGGACCCGAAGATCGGCCGCCAGGTGGCGATCAAGACGCTGGCGCTGGCACAGGAGTTCGACGCCGACGTGCTGCAGGAGGTCAAGCAGCGCTTCTTTGCCGAGGCCGAATCAGCCGGCCGGCTGAACCACCCGAACATCGTCACCATGTACGACGCCGGCGAGGAGCATGACCTGGCCTACATCGCCATGGAATACCTCAAGGGCCATGACCTCGTGCCGCACACCAAACCCGGCGCCCTGCTGCCGCTGCCGCAGGTGCTGGAGATCGTCGCCCGGGTGGCCGACGCACTGGACTATGCGCACCGGCAGAACGTGGTGCACCGCGACATCAAGCCCGGCAACATCATGTACGACCCCGGCAGCGGTGCGGTGAAGGTGGCCGACTTCGGCATCGCCCGCCTGACCGATGCGAGCAAGACCCGGACCGGCATGGTGATGGGCACGCCGTCCTACATGTCGCCCGAGCAGCTGGCCGGTCTCAAGGTGAGCGGCGCCTCGGACCTGTTTTCGCTCGGCGTGACGCTCTACCAGCTGGCCTGTGGTCGCCTGCCCTTTGAGGGGGATTCCATGGCGCAGCTGATGTACCGCATAACCAACGAGGCGCCGACGGACATCCAGACCGTGCGCGCCGATCTGCCGGCCTGTCTGCTCGCCATCCTGGGCAGGACGCTGGCGAAGAAGCCAGAGCAACGTTACGCCACGGGCGCCGAGCTGGCTGGGGACCTGCGCCAGTGCGCGATTCAGCTGCCCAAGGCGGGCTGGGAGGCGACGGTACCGGCCACTTCCGGCACGGGCGCGGCGTGGACGGCCACCGAGCCGGGTGGCCTGGACGCGGGGCAGGGTAAAGTCGGGTGATGTTCACTGCGCGTCGGGGTCCATGGACTTCCTGCTGATCGTCTTCCTGATCCTTCTCAACGGCCTGTTTGCCATGTCCGAGCTGGCGCTGGCCGCCAGCCGCAAGGCGCGCCTGCTCGCCATGGCGGAGGCGGGCGACGGCGGCGCGCAGACGGCGCTGGAGCTGCTGGATAACCCGACCCAGTTCTTGTCCACCGTGCAGGTGGGCATCACCTCCATCGGCGTGCTCAACGGCATCGTGGGCGAGGCGGCCTTCAGCGACGGACTGGCGCAGGTGCTGCAGGGCTGGGGCATGTCGGCCAAGGCTTCGGGCATCTGGGCCACGGCGCTGGTGGTGACGCTCATCACCTTCCTGACCATCATCTTCGGCGAGCTGGTGCCCAAACGCATCGGCCAGCTCTATCCCGAGCCGGTGGCGCGCTGGATCGCCCGGCCCATGCACTGGCTGGCCATCGCGGCCAAACCCTTCGTCAAGCTGCTGGCAGCCACCACCCAGGGTGTGCTCAGGCTGTTGCGCATCCCGACCGACGTGGCACGCAGCATGACCGAGGAGGAGATCCGCCACAGCCTGGAGGAGGGCGTGGATGCCGGTGTGATCGAGGCGCAGGAGCACCAGATGGTGCAGAACGTGTTCCGCCTGGACGACCGGCCCCTGAC
>JAJZUZ010000103.1 GCA_021845965.1 Pseudomonadota bacterium
TGCCGGGGGCATCGTCTTCTACGCCAACTACCTCAAGTTCTTCGAGCGGGCGCGCACCGAGTGGCTGCGTGCGCGCGGCATCGGCCAGCAGGTGCTGAAGGAGCAGACCGGCGGCATGTTCGTGGTCAGCGAAACCACGCTCAAGTACCATCGCCCGGCGCGGCTGGACGACGAACTTTTGGTTACAGCTCGCCTGCTGGAAGCGGGGCGCGCATCCCTCACAATCGCGCAGCAGGCATGGCGCAAGACGGCTGATCAGCCGGAGCTGCTCTGTGAAGGCCGCATCCGCATCGGCTGGGTAGCCGCCGCCAGCATGAAACCCGAAAGAATTCCAAACACCGTTCTGGAAGCCCTGAAATGAGTCAAGACCTGTCCATCATCCAACTGGTTCTGCACGCGAGCTGGGTCGTCCAGGGCGTAATGCTGCTGCTCGTCCTGGTGTCCATCGCCAGCTGGGCCGCCATCTTCAGCAAGCTGTTTGCGCTCAAGCGCGTGCGCGAGCTGAACGAAAAGTTCGAGCGCGACTTCTGGTCCGGTGCCAACCTCAACAACCTGTACCAGGCCGCCTCGCAGAAGGGCCACACCAGCGGCCCCATGGAGCGCATCTTTGCCAGCGGCCTGCGCGAATACCAGAAGCTGCGCGAGCGCCGCATCAGCGACGCCGGCACCCTGCTCGACGGCGCGCGCCGCGCCATGCGGGCCAGCTTCCAGCGCGAGATGGACGTGATCGAGACCAACCTGTCCTTCCTGGCCTCGGTCGGCTCGGTCTCGCCCTATGTCGGCCTGTTCGGCACGGTGTGGGGCATCATGCACGCCTTCACCGGCCTGGCCTCGCTGCAGCAGGTGACGCTGGCGACCGTGGCGCCCGGCATTGCCGAGGCCTTGGTGGCTACCGCCATCGGCCTGTTCTCCGCCATTCCTGCCGTGGTGGCCTACAACCGCTTTGCGCGCGACATCGACCGCGTGGCCAACATGCTGGAGACCTTCATCGAGGAGTTCTCCAACATCCTGCAGCGCAACATCGGCAGCCAGCCGGCCGGGGCCCAGGCCTCCACCTTCTGAGGAGCGGACCATGCCGCAAGTCGTCAGTCGCGGGCGCGGACGGCGCACCATCAACGAGATCAACATGGTGCCCTTCATCGACGTGATGCTGGTGCTACTGATCATCTTCATGGTCACCGCCCCGCTCATCACCCCCAGCGTGGTGGACCTGCCCAGCGTGGGCAAGGCCAAGCGCCAGCCCGACCAGGTGATCGAGGTGGTCGTCAACAAGGACGAGAGCCTCACGCTGCGCATCAAGGACGACACCCGGCGCCTCAAGCTGGACGAGCTGGCCGGCACGGTCAAGCGGGCGCAGGACAGCGCCGGCAGGAACGTCAGCAGCGCCGTGGTCATCAGTGCCGACAAGAACGTCAAGTACGAAGCCGTGGTCAAGGTCATGGACAAGCTCCAGCGCGCCGGCGTCCAGCGCGTGGGCCTGTCGGTGCAGATGGTCAACTGAGGACCCGCCGGCCCCATGCACGCTGCCAGCCGCCTCGATTTCGAACCGCCGCGTCCGCGCGAAGGCACACTGCGCGCCTATGGCCTGGCCCTGCTGATCCACGGCCTGCTGCTGGCCGCGCTGACCTGGGGCGTGAGCTGGCGCCGCAGCGATACCAGCGTGGCGGTGGAAGCCGAACTCTGGTCCGCGGTGCCGCAGGAGGCAGCGCCCAAGCCCGTCGAACCCGAGCCGCAGCCCCAACCCGCGCCGCCGCCACCACCGCCACCGCCCAAGGTGGAGCAGCAGCAGCCCAACGAAGCCGAGATCGCGCTGGCACGCGAACGCGAGCGCAAGGCGCGGGAACAGGCCGAGCAGGAAAAGCGCGAGAAGGAACGCCTGGAACGCGAGCGGCAGGAGCGCGAACGCAAGCTGGCCGAAGAGAAGAGAAAGAAGGAACTGGAGGCCAAGCGCAAGGAGCAGGAAGAGGCCAGGCTGCGTGAGCAATTGCGCAAGGACAACCTCAAGCGCATGGCCGGCCTGGCCGGTGCCACAGGTGCCCCCACGGCCACCGGCACCGCCCAGCGCTCAGCCGGGCCGTCGGCCAACTACGCAGCCCGCATCCGCGCCCGCATCAAGCCCAACATCGTCTTCCCGGACGAGTTGAGCACCAATCCCAGCGCCGAAGTGAAGGTCCGCACCTCGCCGGACGGCACCATCGTCGGGCGCGAGCTGATCAAGCCCAGCGGCGTACCGGGCTGGGACGAAGCGGTGCTGAAAGCGATCGACAAGACGGAAGTGCTGCCGCGCAATGAGGACGGCGTCGTGCCGTCCCCGATGACCATCATCTTCCGGCCCAAGGACTAGGGCCTGTCCGCTGCAGAACAAAAAACGCCCAGGCCCGCTTGCCGGGCCCGGGCGCCCAAACCGCCTTGCGGCGGCAGGAGGTGACACTCACTCAACGCGGATCAGTCCACCGTCTCCATCGCCAATGCTGCCGTGGCGGTGTTGGAAATCGGAATGTGGTAATTGCCGGTAACGCGGCGCACCTTGGAGCCACCGGCAGCACCCAGCGCACCGCGCATGGCCAGCCATTGCAGCAATTCCACGCCCTGGGTCCCGGTCTGCTCCACCAGCTCATGAATGCTGAACTGCGTGGCCCACTCGGGGTTGGACTCCAGGCTGTCCAGGAACTTGAGGTCAAAGTCCTTGTTGATGAAGCCGGCACGCTCGCCATCGAGCTGATGGCTCAGGCCACCGGAGGCCACCACCGCCACTTTCTTCGTGCTGTCCCACGACTTGATGGCCTCGCCCACCGCCCTGCCCAGGGCATAGGTGCGCTTGGCCGACGGCAGCGGGAACTGCACGGTATTGATGCAGATCGGCACCACGGTCACGGGGCAATCACCCTCAGGCCAGAACAGCTTGAGCGGCAGCGTGCAGGCGTGGTCCACCAGCATTTCCTGGCAGGTCACCACGTCGAACTCCTTGTCGATCAGCGTGTTGATGATGTGCCAGGACAGATCCAGTTCGCCCTTGAACGGCGGCAGCGTCGGGATGCCCCAGCCCTCATCCGCGTTGTTGTACTCGGGCGCCGCGCCCACGGCAAAGGTCGGCATCTTGTCGAGGAAGAAGTTCAGGCCGTGGTCGTTGTAGAACATCACCAGCACGTCAGGCTTGGTCTTGGCCAGCCACTCACGGATGGGCGGAAAACCGTCGAAGAAGGGTTTCCAGTACGGATCCTGCTGCAGGCCCTTGTGGATGGCGCCGCCGATGGCGGGGATGTGGGAGGTGCCGAGGCCGCCGATGAGTTTTGCCATGTTGTTTCTCCTTCTTACTTGCCTGCGGCCACCAGCATGGCCTTGAACTCGTCCTTGGTCATGCCGGTCTGCTGCGCACCGATGTCCTGCATGTCCAGCTTGAAGATCCCGGCGAACTTGGCCAGGTAATAGGCATTGCCGCCCGCTGCGATGAGTTGCAGCACGTTGCGCGCACGGATGGCGGCGGCCTGCTGCTCGTTCAGGCCGTATTTGCGCATATAGCCCTCTTCGTCGGCCAGGAAGGCCTTGCGGTTCTCTTCCGAATTGAAGGAGAAGCACATCTTGTTCAGCGCATAGCCCTTGCGGGCTTGATTCGCGTCAAACAGTGTGGTGCCGGGAATCGGCTTTTCTGCGCAGCAGCTGCTCATTCGAGTCTCCTGGGTTGATGGGGGTCAAAACTGGTTTCGAAAGGAGTATTCCGGAGCCATTGACCAAGATAAATACATGAATCATGATGCCACTCATGAGTAAATTCGATCATTTGAACCTGGATGGCCATTTGCTGCAGCTGCTGCTGGCGGTGGTGGAGGCCGGCTCGGTCACGGGTGCGGCCCAGCGCCTGGGCGTGACCCAGTCAGCCGTCAGCCACCTGCTGGACAAGCTGCGCGCCATCACGGGCGACCCGCTGTTCGTCAAATCCGGGCGGGGCATCGTGGCCACGGCCCGGGCCGAGGCGCTGGCGGCCGAGGCACGCAGCCTGCTGCGCCAGCTGCAGCATTTCGCGCACAGCGCCGACTTCGATCCCAGCCGCTGGCAGACCACCTTCACCATTGCCGCCAACGACTTCCAGCGCGACCTGCTGCTGCCGGCGCTGGCGGCGCGGCTGCGTGCGGCAGCGCCGGGCGTGGCGCTGCGCATGATTCCCTCGGCCATCCCGCGGCTGGACATGCTGCGCAACGACGAGTGCCAGCTGGTCATCAGCCCGCGGCCGCCCGAAGGCGGCGACATTGTTCAGAAGCGCCTGTTCGAGGACCAGTACCGCGTCTTCTACGATCCCGCCGTACGGGACGCACCGCAGACCGAGACCGACTATCTGGCGGCCGACCATGCCACCGTGGTCTACGAGCCGCGCCGCAGCCTCGACCTGGACCAGCACCTGGCCGCACGCGGCATCCAGCGCCGCTTCACCGTCATGGTGCCGGCCTTCAGCGCGCTGCCGGCCTTCGTGCACGGCACGCCCCTGCTGACCACCGTGCCCTCGCTGCTGTCACGCCACACTCTGGCCGGACTGGCCAGCTGTCCGCCTCCCGTCACCTGCCCCACCATGCCCATGTACCTGATCTGGCATATGCGCTACCAGCAGGACGCCGCGCACCGCTGGCTGCGCGCCCAACTGGAAGCCCTGGTGGCGCCGGCGCTGGCCGGCACCGCCTGACGCCGCCTGACGCCGCCCGGCGATCATGGCCGGGTGCGGTGTTCCTCGCGGTAGCGCTGCGGGCTGTAGCCCGTACGGCGCTTGAAGAAGCGGGAGAAATACGCCGGGTCCTCAAAGCCCAGCTCGGCCGCCAGGCTGGCCGCCGGCGCGGCAATGTAGAGCAGGCGCCGGCAGGCCTCGCGCGTCAGGCGCTCGTGCACCAGCTCCAGCGCACTGCGCCCGCTCTCGGCCCGCGTGAGGCGGTTCAGCCGCTGCGTGGACAGGCCCAGACGCGAAGCGTATTTCTCCAGCGGCCAGTGCTCCAGGAAATGCTGCTCCACCAGCAGCATGAAGCGCGTGAACAGCGCCTGGTGCCGATGGCCGCGCTCCCCCAGCGCCTCTGCACCCTGCGCACGCGCCTGCGCCAGGCGCCAGATCACGGCCCGCGCCAGCCAGCCAGGCACCGGTGTCTCGCCCGCGCCGGGCTGGGCGAACTCGGCCGCCAATTCGCGCAGCAGTGCCTGCAGGCGCTGCGCCGGTGCGGCCTCGCGCTCGAAGTCCAGCACACCGGGCGCCGCGAACAGCGCGCGAAAGGCCTCGCCCACCGCCTGGAACTCGCCCTCGACCAGAAAGCGCGGGCTGAGCGTGAGCACCAGCCCGTCGGTGCCCGGTGCAAAACGGAAACCGTGCACCACGCCCGGCGGCACCACGATGGCCGCCGGCCCCTGCACCTTCTGCGCCCACTCGTCCAGCGCCACCTCGGCCGTGCCGCGCTGCAGCCACAGCACCTGGTACAGACCCTGGTGCCGGTGCGGCGCAATCTCCCAGTGATAGAGGCGGCTGCGTGACTCCACGGCCTCGATGTGCAGCAGCTCCTGGCCCGGAGCCGCCGCCTCCCCGTAGAGCGCGAAGCTGGGAATAGTTGAGCGGCGCATTCCAGCATTCTGATTGAAAAGTACCAGACATGAAACCGCTTTGTGCAGTGGCGTTGACCCAGGTCAGCCCTAAAGTTCAAGCCATCACAGCACCGGAGACAAACCATGTTCAGCTTTGATCCCTACTCCCCCGCCATCGACGCGGACCCTTTCCCCTACTACCAGACCCTGCGCGACGAATACCCCTGCTTCTGGAGCCCCGAGGCGCAGATGTGGATCCTCTCGCGTTATGCCGACATCGTGAGCGCCGGCCAGGACTGGCAAACCTATTCGTCCGCCAGCGGCAACCTCATGACCGAACTGCCGGGCCGTGCCGGCGCCACCCTGGGCAGTTCGGATCCGCCGAAGCACGACCGCCTGCGCGGCCTGATCCAGCACGCCTTCATGAAACGCAACCTGCTTGCGCTGGAAGAACCCATCCGCGCCGTGGCGCGGCAGGTCTTCGGCCAGTTGAAGGGCGTGCAGACCTTCGACTTCAAGGACGTGTCCTCGCAGTTCACCGTCAAGGTGCTGATGGCCGCGCTGGGCCTGCCCATGGGCGACGAGGCCATCGTGCCTGAGCAGGAAGTGCGCGACAACGCCGTGCTGATGGTGCAGAGCGACGCGCGCACCCGCACCAAGGGCCCCGAGCACATTGCTGCCTACAACTGGATGCAGGACTACGCGGGCAAGGTCATTGCCATGCGCCGCAAGGAGCCGCGCAACGACCTCATCAGCCACTTCAGCCTGGCCGAAATCGACGGCGACCGCCTGGACGAGCGTGAAGTGCTGCTCACCACCACCACCCTCATCATGGCCGGCGTGGAGTCTCTCGGCGGCTTCATGATGATGTTCGCCTACAACCTGGCCAGCTTCGACGATGCACGCAGACAGGTGGTGGCCAACCCTGCCCTGCTGCCCGACGCCATCGAGGAGAGCCTGCGCTACAACACCTCGGCCCAGCGCTTCCGCCGCCGCCTGATGAAGGACGTGACCCTGCACGGCCAGACCATGAAGGAAGGTGACTTCGTCTGCCTGGCCTACGGTTCCGGCAACCGCGACGAGCGGCAGTACCCCAACCCCGACGCCTACGACATCACGCGCAAGCCGCGCGGCCACCTGGGTTTTGGCGGCGGCGTGCACGCCTGCCTGGGCACGGCCATCGCGCGCCTGGCCGTGAAGATCGCCTTCGAGGAATTCCACCAGGTCGTGCCCGACTACCGGCGCCTGGCCGACCAGCTACCCTGGATGCCCTCATCCACCTTCCGCAGCCCGCTGCGCCTGGACCTCGTGGTCCAATAAGGCGAGGACACCCGCAACCCGACCGCCTGCCCGCGCAGGCGGTTGCCATTTCCGGAGAGAAGCCATGGCCAACATCACCTACGTCGAAGCCTCGGGACAATCCACCACCGTCAACCTGCCCGACGGCTGGAGCCTGATGCAGGGCGCCACCACCAACGGCATCGACGGCATCCTCGGCGAATGCGGCGGCTCCTGCGCCTGCGCCACCTGCCACTGCTATGTGGAGGAATCGCGCCTGGGTGACATCCCGCCCGCCAGCGAGAACGAGCTCGCCATGCTGGAGAACGTGGCTGCCGAGCGCAAACCCAACAGCCGCCTGGCGTGCCAGATCAAGGCATCCCCCAAACTCGAAGGGTTGATCGTCAGCCTGCCCACCACGCAGGAATAAGATCGGTCGCATGACGCACCCCATCCTCATCGTCGGCGCGGGCCAGGCCGCCGTGCAGACCGCCGAAGCCCTGCGCGCCGGCGGCTGCGAAACGCCCATCACCCTGCTCGGCGACGAGCCGCACGGCCCCTACCACCGCCCGCCGCTCTCCAAGGCCTGGCTGGCTGGCGAGATGGACGCCGCACAGCTCGTGATGCGCGCGCCCGAGATGCTGGCGCGCAAGAGCATCGAGCTGCGCACCGGCGCCAAGGTCACCGCGATCGACCGCGCCGAGAAGACCGTGACGCTGGCCGACGGCAGCACCCTGCCCTACAGCCAGCTCGTGCTGGCCACGGGCTCCACGCCGCGCGTGCTGCCCCTGCCCGGTGCCGACGCACAAGGCGTATTGGCCCTGCGCAGCCGCGACGACGCCGGCACCATCGCCGCGCGCATGGCGGTCTGCATCGAGAAACAGCTGCCTGTCGTCGTCATCGGCGGTGGTTTCATTGGCCTCGAAGTGGCCGCCACCGCACGCAAGAAAGGACTGCCGGTCACCGTGCTGGAAGCCGCGCCGCGGCTGCTGGGCCGCGTGCTGGCGCCCATGCTGTCGGACTGGTACGCCCAGCTGCACCGCAGCCACGGCGTGCAGCTCGTGCTGGGCGCGCAGATCGCCGCCATCGAACATGACGCCGGCCACACCGTCACCGGCGTTCGCATGGCCGACGGCACGGTGCATCCGGCCGGCCTGGTGGTGGTGGGCATCGGCGTCAGCGCCAATGACGAACTCGCGCGCACGGCCGGGCTGGAATGCGAGCGCGGCATCGTCGTCGACGCCTGCGGCCGCACCAGCGACAGCTCCATCGTCGCCGCCGGCGACTGCACCGCACGCCGCCTGGCGGACGGCAGCCTGCTGCGCCTGGA
>JAJZUZ010000104.1:0-5662 GCA_021845965.1 Pseudomonadota bacterium
CAGTCGCGCGAGCGCTCGTAGTTGGCCAGGCGGGCCAGGCGGGCTTGCGACTCGAAAGGCGTACCTTCGAGCTTGAGCAGGGCATCGTCGGCGCGGTCCAGCAGGCCGGCCTTGAGATAGTCCAGCGCCAGCGCGTGCTGGGCGCGCTGGCGGTCGGCCAGGCCGAGGTCGCCGCGCGAGAGCAGGTGCTCGTGCACGCGCACAGCGCGCTCGTACTCGCCGCGGCGGCGGAACAGGTTGCCCAGGGCGAAGTGCAGTTCGGAGGTGTCGGGGTCGTTCTGCACCGCCTCGATGAAGGCGTCGATGGCCTGGTCCTGCTGCTCGTTGAGCAGGAAGTTCAGGCCGCGGAAATAAGCCTTGGGATTGCGCCTATTCTCGATGCGCAGCTGGCGCAGGTCCAGGCGCGAGGCAAACCAGCCCAGGATGAAGGCGGCCGGCAGGCCCAGCAGGATCCAGCTCAGGTCAAGATTCATGGGGTGGTTGCAGCGTCGAGAGGGCGAGTTCGCTGTCGGCCACGGCCCGGCGGCGCGCCTGGCGCGCGGCGCGGCGCTGCTTGAGCCAGCGCGGCAGCATGGCCAGCACACCGGCGGCCAGGCCCAGCGTGAAAGCGGCCAGCACGACCAGCACCAGCGGCGCGGTCCATTCGTGGCCGAAGAAGAAGTGCACCGTGACGTCCTGCTGGTTGTTCAGGGCGAAGGCGAGCAGGGTAAAAAAAATGGCTGCCCGGAAGATCCATTTAAGCAGCCAAGTCAGTTGATTCATTGAATTCCCCGGGGTAGGGGGATTCTAGCCAAGCGATGTCAGGTTCTGGTGTCGTTGGCCTGCATTTCGCTGGTGCGCTGGTCCACCGCCTCGCGCAGGGCCTTGCCCGGCTTGAAGTGGGGGACGCGCTTTTCGGGGATGGCCACGCTCTCGCCGCTGCGCGGGTTGCGACCCATGCGCGGCGGCCGGCGGTTGATGGAGAAGCTGCCGAAGCCGCGGATCTCGATGCGGTGCCCGCGCACCAGGGCATCGTTCATCGCGTCCAGGATGGCCTTGACCGCGAATTCTGCGTCGCGGTGGGTCAGCTGCCCGAAGCGGGCGGCCAGTTCTTCAACCAGGTCGGAGCGGGTCATCTTGAAGGGCTTGGGCGTTCGGGGTTGAGCGTTCAGCGCGAGAGAAGGGCGTGCAGTGCACGCTCAACTCTCAACGCAGAACGCTCAACGGGCCGATCACTTCTCGCTGTTGTCCAGCTTGGCGCGCAGCAGGGCGCCCAGGCTGGTGGTGCCGGCGCTTTCGCGCGCGGACTGCTGGTTCAGCGAGGCCATGGCACCCTGCTCGTCGGCCAGGTCCTTGGCCTTGATCGACAGCTGGATGTTGCGGGTCTTGCGATCCACGTTGACCACCACGGCGGTGACTTCGTCGCCTTCCTTGAGCACGTTGCGGGCGTCTTCCACGCGGTCACGCGAGATTTCGCTGGCGCGCAGGTAGCCCACCACGTCCTGGCCCAGGTCGATCTCGGCGCCACGGGCGTCCACGGTCTTGACCTTGCCGGTCACGGCCGAGCCCTTGTCGTTCACGGACACGAAGGTCGTGAAGGGGTCCTGGTCGAGTTGCTTGATGCCCAGGGAGATGCGCTCGCGGTCCACGTCGACGGCCAGCACGATGGCTTCCACTTCCTGGCCCTTCTTGTAGTTGCGCACGGCGGCTTCACCGGGCTCGTTCCAGGACAGGTCGGACAGGTGCACCAGGCCGTCGATACCGGCAGCCAGGCCCACGAACACGCCGAAGTCGGTGATGGACTTGATCGGGCCCTTGACGCGGTCGCCGCGCTTGGTGTTCTGCGCGAATTCCTGCCACGGGTTGGCCTTGCACTGCTTCATGCCTAGGGAGATGCGGCGCTTGTCTTCGTCGATCTCCAGAACCATGACTTCCACTTCGTCGCCCAGGGAGACGATCTTGGAGGGAGCCACGTTCTTGTTGGTCCAGTCCATTTCGGACACGTGCACCAGGCCTTCGATGCCCGGCTCGAGTTCCACGAACGCGCCGTAGTCGGCGATGTTGGTGATCTTGCCGAACAGGCGGGTGCCGGTGGGGTAGCGGCGGGACACGCCCATCCAGGGATCGTCGCCCATCTGCTTGAGGCCCAGGGACACGCGGTTCTTCTCGGTGTCGAACTTGAGGATCTTGGCGGTGATTTCCTGGCCGGCCTGAACGACTTCGCTCGGGTGGCGGACACGGCGCCAGGCCATGTCGGTGATGTGCAGCAGGCCGTCAATGCCGCCCAGGTCCACGAAGGCACCGTATTCGGTGATGTTCTTGACCACGCCCTGCACCACGGAACCTTCCTTGAGGTTCTGCATGAGCTTGGCACGCTCTTCGCCCATGGAGGCTTCCACCACGGCACGGCGGCTCAGCACCACGTTGTTGCGCTTGCGGTCGAGCTTGATGACCTTGAATTCCAGGGTCTTGTTCTCGTAGGGGGTGAGGTCCTTGGTCGGGCGCGTGTCGACCAGGGAGCCCGGCAGGAAGGCGCGGATGCCGTTGACCAGCACGGTCAGGCCGCCCTTGACCTTGCCGCTGGTGGTGCCGGTGACGAATTCGCCGGATTCCAGGGCCTTTTCCAGGGCCATCCAGGAAGCCAGGCGCTTGGCCTTGTCGCGCGACAGGATGGTGTCGCCGTAGCCGTTTTCGATGGCGTCGATGGCCACCGACACGAAGTCGCCTACCTGGACTTCGAGCTCGCCCTTGTCGTTCTTGAATTCCTCGATCGGGACATAGGCCTCGGACTTGAGGCCGGCGTTGACCACGACGAAGTTGTGCTCGATACGCACCACTTCGGCGGTGATCACTTCACCCGAGCGCATATCGGCGCGTTTGAGGGATTCTTCAAAAAGGGCGGCAAAAGATTCAGACATGTAAGTTCCTAGACCGTCTGGGCGTCCGAGGCGTGAGCCAGGGCGTGACAGTCGCACCATTGCGACTGGGGGTTAGCTTGCGACGGCGGTTTGTGCGGATGACCCGCGGGGTTAAGTTGTTGATCCATCCGGCCGGTGCGCCAGCAGCGCGAGGGGAGCCGGATGGGCCCGTACAACCGGGCGGTCTCAGTGGGTCGAGGATCCGAACGGCTGTTTGCCCTGCCACCAGTCCAGCACCAGATCCACCGATGCATCGATCGACAGATCCGAGTTGTCCAGCAACCGGGCATCCCCGGCCGGCTTCAGCGGCGCCACGCTGCGATTCATGTCGCGGGCGTCGCGTGCTTCGAGGTCGGCACGAAGAATGTCAAGTGTAGTCGAAATTCCCTTTGAAATCAACTGCTTATGACGCCGTTCGGCGCGCTGGGCGGCGCTGGCGGTCAGAAAGACCTTGAGCGGGGCCCGCGGGAAGATGACGGTGCCCATGTCGCGCCCGTCGGCCACCAGGCCGGGCAGGCGGGCAAAGCTGTGCTGCAGGGCCACCAGGGCCTTGCGTACGGCGGGCAGGGCCGACACCTTGGAGGCGTTCATGCCGCCCTGTTCGCTACGGATGGCGTCGCTGACATCCTGGTCGGCCAGCAGCACGCGGTCACCCACAAAACGCACCGGCAGGTGTTCCGCCAGGGCGGCGATGGCGGCCTCGTTGGCCGGGTCCAACGCCAGGCCGGCGTTCAGCGCCGCCAGCGCCGTGACGCGGTACAGGGCGCCGGAGTCGAGCAGGTGGTAGCCCAGGCGCTCGGCCAGGCGCGACGCCAGGGTGCCCTTGCCCGAGGCGGTGGGGCCGTCCACGCACAGCACCGGCACGCCGCCGGCCACCGGGGTGACGACCGAGAACAAGGCCTCGAAGTAGTCCGGGAAGGTCTTGGCCACGCACTTGGGGTCCAGGATGCGTACCGGCAGCCGGGCCGGGTTGAAGGCGGCCAGCGAGAAGCACATGGCGACCCGGTGGTCGTCGTAGGTGTGGATGCTGGCGGCCCGCCATTGCGCGGCGTCGGGCAGGGGTTCGATGCGGATGGAGTCGGCGCCTTCGTCCACCGTGGCACCGAGCTTGCGCAGCTCGGTGGCCATGGCGGCGATGCGGTCGGTCTCCTTGACGCGCCAGCTGGCGATGTTGCGCAGGGTGCTGGGGCCGTCGGCATAGAGGGCCATCACGGCCAGCGTCATGGCGGCGTCGGGGATGTGGTTGCAGTCCAGGTCGATGGCCTTCAGCGGCCAGCTGCCGCGGCTGATCTCCAGCCAGTTGGGGCCGCCGTGGACGCGGGCGCCCATGAGGCGCGCCGCCTCGACGAACCGGATGTCGCCCTGGATGGAACTCTCGCCCACGCCTTCGATGCGCACCGGTGCGGCCTGGTGGGCCGCAATGGCACCCAGGGCAATGAAGTAGCTGGCCGAGGAGGCGTCGGCCTCGACATGCAGCACGCCGGGTGACCGGTAGCGGCTGCCGGCCGGAATGGTGAAGCGCTGCCAGCCTTCACGCCCGACCCGGATGCCATAGCGCGCCAGCAGGTTGAGCGTGATCTCGATGTAGGGCTTGGAGATCAGCTCGCCGACCACCTCGACCTCGATGTCCCGCGAGGCGACCAGCGGCAGCGCCATCAGCAGGGCCGTGAGGAACTGGCTGGAGACGTCGCCGCGCACGCGGATGGGGGCGTCCAGCGTGAGCTGCGGGCGGCCGATGCGCAGCGGCGGGTAGCCGGCCTGGCCCAGGTAGTCGATCCGGCAGCCGAGCTGGCGCAGGGCGTCCACCAGGTCGCCGATGGGACGTTCGTGCATGCGCGGTACGCCGGCAAGTTCGAAGTCGCCACCGAGCACGGCCAGCGCGGCGGTGAGGGGGCGCATGGCCGTCCCGGCGTTGCCCATGAAGAACTTCAGCGCCTGCGACGGCAGCCGGCCGTCCAGGCCGTCGATCACGACCGTGGTGCCATCCTGCTGCACGCCGCAGCCCAGCTGGCGCAAGGCGGCCAGCATGACGCGGGTGTCGTCGGAGTCGAGCAGGTCGTGCAGCGTGGTGCGGCCGTGGCACAGGGCCGACAGCAGCAGCACCCGGTTGGAAATGCTCTTGGAGCCGGGCAGCACGACGCGGCCATGCGCGCCGGCCAGCGGCGGCAGATCGAGGAACTCGGTGGAAAACATCAGCGGCGCTGCTTGTTCATGCTCCAGTGGGCGCGGGCCTGGCTGGCCTGGCCGATCAACTCTTCGAGCGCCTCGGCATTGCCATTGGAGATCATGAGTTCCAGCGCCTGCAGATTACGCTGGAAGAGTTTGGACTGGGTGAGCAGCTCTTCGCGGTTGGAGATCAGGATGTCGCGCCAGACCTGCGGGTCGCTGGCCGCGATGCGCGTGAAATCGCGGAACCCCGGTCCCGCCAGTGACAGGAAGTCCTTGCCCCCGTTCTGGCCGGTGATGGCATTCATGAGCGCGAAGGAGATCAGGTGCGGCAGGTGGCTCACCGCGGCGAAGGCGGCATCGTGCGACTCCGGCGTCATCTTCAGAACGCTGCAGCCCAGGGCGGACCAGACGTCGATGGCCTGCTGCACCTGGGTGGCGTGGGTGCGTTCGATGGGGGTCAGGATGATCTGCTTGCCCGAATACAGGTCGGGGTCGGCATGCTCGACGCCGGCCACTTCCTTGCCGGCAATGGGGTGGGCCGGCACGAAGGAGCCCACCTGGTCGCGCAGGGCGCGGCGCGCCGCGTCCACGACGTC
>JAJZUZ010000104.1:5762-8144 GCA_021845965.1 Pseudomonadota bacterium
GCTTGCCCGAATACAGGTCGGGGTCGGCATGCTCGACGCCGGCCACTTCCTTGCCGGCAATGGGGTGGGCCGGCACGAAGGAGCCCACCTGGTCGCGCAGGGCGCGGCGCGCCGCGTCCACGACGTCGCGCTTGGTGGAGCCGACGTCCATCACCAGCATCTGTGGCGTGACCAGGTGCTTGATTGCCTTGAAGGTGGCCTCGGTCGCCGACACCGGTACGGCGATCAGCACGATGTCGGCGCCGGAGACGGCCAGCAGCGCCGAGGGGGCCTCGACATCGATCACGCCGAGCTGGCGCGCACGCTCCGTGGTGGAGGGTGACTTGCTGTAGCCGACGACACGCTTGACCAGGCCGGCGCGCTTGAGGGCGAGCGCAAACGAGCCGCCCATGAGGCCACAACCGATCAGACCAAGCTGTTCAAACATCATTCACTCACCGGGTAGGTGCCCAGCACCTTGTAGAACGCGCACAGGCCCTGGAGTTCCTGCAGCGCAGCCGCGACATGGGGCTGGGAGATGTGCCCCTGGATGTCGATGTAGAAATAGTATTCCCATTGGCCCGAGCGCGCGGGGCGGGATTCGAAGCGTGTCATGGACACACCGTGCTTTTTCAACGGAACCAGCAGATCGTGCACGGCGCCGGGGCGGTTGGGCACCGAGACGATGAGGCTCACGCAGTCCTTGCCAGACGCCTCCGGCGCCGGCAGGGTCTGCGGCAGGCAGACCACGGCAAAGCGGGTGCGGTTGTAGGCGTCGTCCTGGATGGCGTGCGCCACCACGTGCAGGCCGAATTCGCTGCCGGCGCGCTCGCTGGCGATGCCGGCCCAGGCCGGGTTGCTGGCCGCCAGGCGCGCGCCCTCGGCGTTGCTGGAGGCGGCGTGGCGCTCGGCATGCGGCAGGTGGGTGTTGAGCCAGTGCTGGCACTGGGCCAGGGCCTGCGGATGGGCGTAGACGGCCTCGATGCCTTCCAGCGAGTCCGACAGGCGCAGCAGGTTGTGGCGCACCAGCAGGCTGGTTTCGCCAATCACGTGCAGCGGTGAGGTGAGGAACAGGTCCAGCGAGCGCGACACCATGCCCTCGGTGGAGTTTTCCATCGGCACCACGCCGTACTGGGCGGCGCCGGCCGCGGTGGCGCGGAAGACCTCGTCGATGCTGCCGCAGGGCATGCGTTCGATGCTGGAGCCAAAGAATTGCAGGGCGGCTTGCTCGCTGAAGGTGCCGGCCGGTCCCAGGTAGGCCACGCGCTGCGGCGCTTCCAGGGCGCGGCAGGCGGACATGATCTCGCGCCAGATGGTGGCCACGCTCTCGCGCTTGAGCGGGCCCGGGTTGCCGGCCTGCAGGCCGGCGATGACCTGGGCCTCGCGCTCGGGACGGAAGACGGGCGAACCCTCCACCTTCTTGATCTCGCCGACTTCATGCGCCAGCGCGGCGCGGCGGTTCAGCAGCGCCAGCAGCTCCTGGTCCAGGGCGTCGATCTGGATGCGCAGTTCGGGCAGGGTTTTGGCCATCGGGGTCGGGGAGGGCAGCGATTCTTGTCAGGCGTGACTACGTTCGAATTCTCGCATGTAGGCCACCAGGGCCTGCACGCCTTCGAGCGGCATGGCGTTGTAGAGGCTGGCGCGCATGCCACCCACCGACTTGTGGCCCTTGAGCTGCAGCAGGCCGGCCGCCTTGGCGCCGGCCAGAAAGGCCTCGTTGCGCGACTCGTCGCGCAGGAAGAAGGGCACGTTCATGCGCGAGCGGCAGTCCCTGGCCACCCGGTTCACGTAGAACTGCGAGTTGTCGATGGCCTCGTACAGCAGCCGGGCCTTGGCGATGTTGCACGCCTCGATGGCCGGCACGCCGCCCAGTTTCTTGAGCCACTGGAAGATCAGGCCGGCCATGTAGATGGCATAGGTCGGCGGCGTGTTGTACATGGACTGGTTGTCCGCCACCGTCTTGTAGTCGAAGGCGCTGGGGCAGGCGGGCAGGGCGTGGCCCAGCAGGTCCTCGCGCACGACCACCAGCGTCAGGCCGGCCGGGCCGATGTTCTTCTGCGCGCCGCCGAAGGCCAGGCCCACGCGCGACCAGTCGACGGGGCGCGAGGCGACCTGGGAGGAGAAGTCGATCACCAGCGGGGCATTGGAGCCCAGGGCCCTCAGGTCCGGCAGTTCGTGGAACTCCACGCCGTGGATGGTCTCGTTGGAGCAGAGGTGCACGTAGCTCGCGTCCGGGCTGAGCTGCCAGCCCGCCGGCGCAGGCAGACGGGTGTAGCCGTTGGCCTCATCCGTGGCGGCGATATGTACCTGGCCGTACTTGCGGGCTTCTTTCTGCGATTTCTGGCTCCAGGCGCCGGTGACGATGAAATCGATCCTGCCGCCGCGCGAGAGATTGAGCGGCAC
>JAJZUZ010000105.1 GCA_021845965.1 Pseudomonadota bacterium
GCACCGATTACATCGGCAAGCTCGGCGTGGAGCAGAGCTTCGAGAAGCAGCTGCACGGCACCACCGGTTTCGAGCGTGTCGAGACCTCGGCCGGCGGGCGCGCCGTGCGCAAGCTGGCGACGACGCCTGCCGCGCCCGGCAACAACGTGGTCCTGTCCATCGACATCAAGCTGCAGAACCTGGTGGAAGAGATGTTCGGCCCGCGGCGCGGTGCGCTGGTGGCGATCGATCCGAACACGGGCGAGATCCTGGCCTTTGTCAGCAAACCTACCTTCGATCCCAACATGTTCGTCGAAGGCATCGACCAGGAGCGCTGGCTGGAGCTCAACGAGTCCATCGACAAGCCCTTGCTCAACCGCGCGCTGCGGGGCACCTACCCGCCCGGCTCCACCTACAAGCCCTTCATGGCGATGGCGGCGCTGGAGCTGGGCAAGCGCTCGCCGTCCTTCATCATCAACGACAACGGCTCCTGGACCTTCGGCGACCACACCTTCCGCAGCCATGGCGACGGCGGCCTGGGGCCGGTGGACATGTACCGGGCCATCGTCAAGTCGAGCAATGTCTACTTCTACTCGCTGGCCAATGACCTGGGCGTGGACGCCATCCACGACTTCATGAAACCGCTGGGCTTCGGCCAGCTGACCGGCATCGACATCCAGGGCGAGGTGCGCGGCGTGCTGCCCAGCCAGGAGTGGAAGCGCAAGACCTACAAGCGGCCGGAACAGAAGAAGTGGTACGCCGGCGAAACCATCTCGCTGGGCATCGGCCAGGGCTACAACACCTTCACCATGCTGCAGCTGGCATCCGCCACGGCGACGCTGGCGCACAAGGGCCTCAAATACACGCCGCATCTGGTCATCGGCACCCAGGAGGCCGGCGCCCAGGCAATCGAGCCGGTGCCGCAGCAGCCGCCCGAGGATCTGCATTTCGCGCCGGAGCACGTGGCCATCGTGCACCGGGCCATGGTGGGCGTGACGCAGGAAGGGACCTCGGTGCGCGCCTTCGCCGGTGCCGGCTACGTCAGCGCGGGCAAGACGGGCACGGCCCAGGCCGTCACCATCGGCCAGAAGGAGAAATACAACGCGGCCAAGCTGGAAGAACACCAGCGCGACCATGCGCTCTACATGGCCTTCGCGCCCGCAGACAAGCCGAAGATCGCGGTGGCCGTCATCGTGGAGAACGCGGGCTTCGGGGGCGAGCTCGCGGCGCCGATCGCGCGTCGGGTCTTTGATTACTGGCTGCTCGGCCAGTACCCGAGCGAGGAAGACCTGGCGGCCGTGAAAAAGGGCTTGGCGGCGGCACCGATCGGCAAGCCCCGCCTGGCCGCCGAGGTGGCTTGGCCGCCCAAGGGCAAGGAGAGCGTGAACGTCGCCATCGTGCAGCCCCCGGCCGCCCCGGGACCGGCCCCGGGCGCAACCGAGGCGGGCCGAGACTAGCGCAGGAAGGCGTCGTAGCCGGTCTTCATGATCAGCACGCCCACCACCACGATGAACACGCCGCGCACGAAGCCGGCACCGTGCCTGAGCGCCAGCCGTGTGCCCAGCAGGCTGCCGGCCACATTGGCCAGCGCCAGCGCCAGCGTGAAATGCCACCAGACGTGGCCCTTGAGCGCGAACAGCAGGATGGCCGCCAGATTGCTGCTCAGGTTGAGCAGCTTGGCGCCGGCCGAGGCGTGCAGGAAGTCATAGCCCAGCCAGCGCACCAGCAGGAAGACGAAGAAACTGCCGGTGCCCGGGCCGAAGAAGCCGTCGTAAAAGCCGATGACCAGGCCGATGCCGCCGGCGACCAGCAGCTCGTGCCGGCCGGCAAAGCGCGGCGCATGCTGGTGGCCCAGGTCCTTGCGGGCCAGCACGTACAGCAACACCGCCAGCAGCACGAAGGGCAGCAGCTTGCGCAGATAGGCCGTCTCCACCAGCGTGACCAGCCACGCCCCCGCCAGCGCGCCGGCAAACGACAGGCCCATGGCCGGCAGCAGGGACTGCCAGCGCATCTCCACGCGGCGCGCGTACTGCACGGAGGCGAAGGCCGAACCCCAGACCGAGGCCGACTTGTTGGTGCCGAACAGGGTGGCCGCGGGCGCGGCGGGGTAGGTGGCGAACAGGGCGGGCAGCAGGATCAGCCCGCCGCCGCCCACGATGGCATCAACGAAACCGGCCAGCAGCGAGGCGGCGGTCACCAGAAAGAAATCCATGCGTCGGTCTGGACAAATAAAAAGGCACCGGGGTTACCGGTGCCTGGTGAACTCCATCTGCTTTGGATGGTATCAATTCTCTTGTTCGGATTATCGGGTGTCTTCCTCGGTTCCTCTCATGCGGAGCCTGCGGCCCGCTGGAGTGCCCGTAATTTAAGCCAGCCCGGCAGGCGCGGACATAGGGGTTTCCCCGGTTCCGGCCCGCGCATTTCAAATGACGGCAAGCGCGCCGACGGCGTCGGCCTTACGGCAGAGCCTCAGGCCCTTTCCGCATCCGCGAGGATCCAGTGGGCGGCTTTCTCGGCAATCATCAGCGTGGGCGAGTTCGTATTGCCGCTGGTGATGGTGGGCATCACGCCGGCATCGGCCACGCGCAGGCCGCGGATGCCGCGCACGCGCAGCTGCGGATCGACCACGGCCAGCGGGTCCGCATCCGGTCCATCCACACGGCCCATCTTGGTGGTGCCCACCGGATGGAAGATGGTGGTGGCTATGTCGCCCGCCAGGCGCGCCAGATCGTCGTCGCTCTGGTACTGCACGCCCGGCTTCCATTCCTCGGGCTGGTACCTGGCCAGGGCCGGCTGTGCCACGATGCGGCGCGTCACGCGCAGTGAATCGGCGGCCACCTTGCGGTCTTCGGCCGTGCTGAGGTAGTTGGGCGCGATGGCCGGTGCGTCCTCGAAGCGGGGGCTCTTGATGTGTACCGTGCCGCGGCTGGTCGGGTTGAGGTTGCAGACACTCGCCGTGAAGGCGTTGAAGCTGTGCAGCGGCTCGCCAAACGCGTCCAGCGACAGCGGCTGCACGTGGTATTCGATGTTGGGCCAGGCCAGGGACGGATCGCTCTTGGTGAAGGCCCCGAGCTGGCTGGGTGCCATGCTCATGGGGCCGCTGCGCTTGAGCAGGTACTCCAGCCCGATCATGGCCTTGCCCCACAGGTGGTTGGCCATGGTGTTGAGCGTCTTGACGTTCTGCACCTTGTAGACCGAACGGATCTGCAGGTGGTCCTGCAGGTTGGCGCCCACGCCCGGCAGCTCGTGCGTAACCGCGATGCCATGCTGCTGCAGCAGCGCGCCCGGCCCGATGCCCGACAGCTGCAGGATCTGCGTCGAGCCGATGCTGCCGGCGCTGAGCACGACCTCAGCCTTGGCCGTGGCGGTCACCATCTCCTGCCCGGTCCAGACCTGCACGCCGGTGCAGCGCTTGCCACCGTCGGCGTCAGTCTCGATGACCAGCCTGGACACCTGGGCCGAGGTCCAGAGCTCGAAGTTGGGGCGGCCGTAGCAGGTGGGGCGCAGGAAGGCCTTGGCCGTGTTCCAGCGCCAGCCGCTCTTCTGGTTCACCTCGAAGTAGCCCACGCCTTCGTTGTTGCCGCGGTTGAAATCGTCATTGGCCGGCACACCCGCCTGCACCGCGGCCTGGGCAAAGGCGTCCAGCACATCCCAGCGCAGGCGCTGCTTCTCGATGCGCCACTCGCCGCCGGTCTGGTGGTGGCGCATCAGCCTGCGGTAATGGTCGGCGGGCTGGTCGTTGCCCAGCAGTTCCGTGGCTACACCCCTGGCGCCGTGCAGCGCATCGGCCCCCTTGTGGTAATCCTCGTGGTGCTTGAAGTAGGGCAGCACCTGCTCCCAGCGCCAGCTGTCGTCGCCGGTGAGCTGGGCCCACTGGTCATAGTCGCGCGACTGGCCGCGCATGTAGATCATGCCGTTGATGCTGGAGCAGCCGCCCAGCGTCTTGCCGCGCGGGTAGCGCAGCGAGCGGCCGTTCAGGCCTTGATCCGGCTCGGTCTGGTACAGCCAGTCGGTGCGCGGATTGCCGATGCAGTAGAGATAGCCCACGGGAATGTGGATCCAGTGGTAATCATCCTTGCGCCCCGCCTCGATCAGCAGCACCCGCTTGCTGGCGTCCATGCTGAGCCGGTTGGCCAGCAGGCTGCCGGCGGTGCCGGCGCCGATGATGATGTAGTCGAACGTGGTGTCGCTCATCGAGATGTCTCCCAGCCGTGACCGGTAACGAGTGAAGGGTCTTCGTCGCGGGCCACCGCGGAACCGGCTTCGCCGGGCCGCTGGTGGCGTCCCCCTCCGGGGGAAGGCGGCCGTCAGGCCGACTCAGGGGGGCTTCTTTACTTCGAAGTCGGCATCGCGAACTCGGCTCCCTTGCCGATGCTCTCGGGCCAGCGCTGCATCACCGACTTCTGCTTGGTGTAGAAGCGCACACCCTCTTCGCCGTAAGCGTGCATGTCGCCGAACAGCGAACGCTTCCAGCCGCCAAAGCCGTGCCAGGCCATGGGCACCGGGATCGGCACGTTGATGCCGACCATGCCTACCTGGATGCGGCGGCTGAACTCGCGTGCCACGTGGCCGTCGCGCGTGTAACAGGACACGCCGTTGCCGAACTCGTGGTCGTTGATGAGCTTCACCGCGGTGGCGAAGTCCGGCACGCGCACGCAGGACAGCACGGGGCCGAAAATCTCTTCCTTGTAGATCTTCATCTCGGGCGTCACGTGGTCAAACAGCGTGCCACCCAGCCAGAAGCCGTTGTCGCAGCCGGCACCGGCCGCCTTGCCTTTGAACGTGCGGCCGTCGACCAGCAGCTGGGCGCCTTCCCGGGCGCCGTGCTCGATGTAGCCGCTGATGCGGTTATGCGCGATGTCGGTGACGATGGGGCCCATCTCGGCGTCCAGCTCCATGCCGTTCTTGACCTTCAGCGCCTTGGTACGCTCGATCAGCTTGGGCATGATCTTGTCGCCCACGTCACCCACCAGCACGGCGACCGAGATGGCCATGCAGCGCTCGCCGGCCGAGCCGTAGGCCGCACCGATCAGGCCGTCGACGGCCTGGTCCAGGTCGGCGTCGGGCATGACCACCATGTGGTTCTTGGCGCCGCCCAGGGCCTGCACGCGCTTGCCGTTGCGCGCGCCGGTCTCGTAGATGTAATTGGCAATCGGCGTGGAGCCCACGAAGCTGATGGCCTTCACGTCGTGATGGGCCAGCAGCGCGTCCACGGCTTCCTTGTCGCCCTGCACCACGTTGAACACGCCGTCGGGCAGGCCGGCCTTCTTCAGCAGCTCGGCCATGAAGAGCGAGGGGCTGGGGTCGATCGGGCTGGGCTTGAGGATGAAGGTGTTGCCCGCGGCAATGGCCACCGGGAACATCCACATCGGCACCATGACCGGGAAGTTGAAGGGTGTGATGCCCGCCACCACGCCCAGGGGCTGGCGCATGGTCCAGTTGTCCATGCCGGTGGAGACCTGCTCGGTGAAATCGCCCTTGAGCAGCTGCGGGATGCCCGTGGCGAACTCCAGGATCTCGATGCCGCGCGTCACCTCGCCCTGCGCGTCGGTGAAGACCTTGCCGTGCTCGGCGGTGATCAGGCGCGCCAAGTCGTCGCGGTGGTGGTTCATCAGCTCCAGGAACTTGAACATGATGCGCGCGCGACGCAGCGGCGAGGTGTCGGCCCAGGCCGGGAAGGCGGCCTGCGCGGCCGCCACGGCCTTGTCCACTTCGGCGCTGTTGGCCAGCGCGGTCTTGCCGCTCACGGCGCCGGTGGCAGGGTTGTAGACGTCCTGATGGCGGCCCGAGGTACCGGCGACAACCTTGCCGCCGATGTAGTGATCAATATTTGCAATGCTCATGGGGTAGTCTCCGGAGGGATGGCGAAGTGTCGTTCAAATCCTGCTGTCTTTCCAATGATTTGCGCAAAAACTTGATATAAGCTTCGCAAATATGGCTGGTGCCCAACCCGATCCCCAAGTCCTGCGCGCCTTCGTTACCGTGGCGCGCGAGGGCAACGTCTCGCGCGCCGCCACCCGCCTGCACCTGAGCCAGCCCGCCGTCAGCCTGCAGCTCAAGGCCCTGGCCGAGGTCACGGGCCTCACGCTCTTCAGCCGCACCCCGCACGGCCTGGCCCTGACGCCCGACGGCGCCGCCCTGCTGCCGCAGGCGGAGAAGGCGCTGGCCGCCCTGGCCGATTTCGGCCAGGCCGCGCTCAGCCTGCACAGCACCGTGCGCGGCCGCCTGCGCATCGGCACCATCCTCGACCCGGAGTTCACGCGCCTGGGTGCCTTCCTCAAGGAGCTGGTGGAGCGCGCCCCGCAGATCGAGACCGAGCTGCGCCAGGGCATGAGCGGCGAGGTGCTGGCGCAGATCGGCCGCGGTGAGCTGGACGTGGGCTTCTACCTGGGCCTGCCGGGCGAGATGGAAGAGGAGGAGCCGTACGAGCTGCGCGTGCTCTCGCACTTCCGCTACCGCGTGCTGGCTCCTGCCGGCTGGGGCGAGCAGGTGCTGGGTCGCGACTGGAAGGGTCTGGCCGCGCTGCCGTGGATTGCCACGCCGCCGGCCTCGGCCCATCACCGCCTCATGGCGCGCGTCTTCGGTCCGCTGGGCGTGAGCCCGCGCCAGGTGGCGCTGGTCGATCAGGAGGCGTCCATGCTGGACCTGGTGCGTTCGGGGGTCGGCCTGTCGCTGGTGCGTGAGTCCATCGCCATCACCGAAGCGCAGGCGCGCGGCCTGGTGGTGGCGGACCGGGTGAGCCTGGAGTGTCAGCTCTGCTTCGTCAGTCTGCGCGCACGGCGCGGGGAGCCGGTGGTGGCGAGTGCGTGGGCGGCGTTGGGGCAGGTGTGGCGGTGAGGGACAACTCTACTGAGCGTGATAGGCACGCGTTCCGCCTACTTTTCCAATTTGGGGGAGACTAAAGCAATGGGTGGACACAGACCGACTCGTTGCGGCGTTAGCCTCTAATAATTCGCAATCAAGGCTGCGAGATTGCAGTATTTCGATGCACCGTCGATATCCGGAAACAAAGTCAGGTAGTTAATGTTCATTCGGTTCAGCGTCCTGAGGCAATCTTCGCGGTCACTATCCGGCGCGAGCAGTTTCATCAGTATGTAATCCCCCTCTCCTGGGAAATTCTTCGAAATCCATTCCTCTAGCGGAACGCCCGTTGGAGCGCGAGTGAATAGGCCGTTTTGACTGATGAGCCGCTGGTTCTGCTCGGAGAGAGGCTTGATGAACTGGACCTCCGGCCGTGGTGATGAAGCAAGCAAACCGGCCAATTTGTTAAGTGGTGAGTTTGCGCCAATGTTTCTCTTTGCCTCCTGTTCCTTCTCTCGAAGGATTTCGCTAACCTTCTCCTCAACGGATGGCTTGCTAAGCCCATAGATTGTTCTGAATTGGGTGCCGTCAGAGCCGCCTTCTTCAATGTATGCGAAGAAAGCCGCCACAAACGGAGACACAGACCAGTCCAGCAGCGGAGTCATCATTCCATGATGTTGGGCCAGCGCCCACCAGTCGTTTTCATCGGCCATGGTTTGCGGGTTTGGTCCCCGTCTGCCCCGCACGGCATACTGAAAACGTTCGAGATGCTCATGTTGGGATGCATACCGATTCCCAATCGATGCGTTTCTGAGATGGCGATCAAACGTTGGCTCCAGCTTCCAGTCTTGGCGACGTTGACCGCGCCAGATGTAAGTGTCGTAGCTCAGCATAGATCGGTGCAGGTATGTCACCAAGTCGTGCCAACTCGAGAACTCAATCTCGCCGACTCCGTTCTCTATCGGCCTCTCGATCCACGGCGATTCTTCGCTCATAGCCCGTTCCCTCGGCGCTTATCGATCATGTATCAGTCCCTTGATCGCACTGACTTGGTCCGAGCATCCGCCTGCCGGCCTACTTCGTCAAATACCCCATCCACGACCAGTAAGTCGCCCCAAGCAGCAACACCAGCGCAAACCCGATCACCGTCAGCACGAGCCCCGTGCGCACGAAGTCCTTCACGGTGAAGGTGTCGGTGCCGTAGGCCACCATGTTCTGCGGCGCATTGACCGGCAGGATGAAGCCGAAGCTCACCACGAACTGCAGCAGCATGGTCATGCCGACCAGGTTGAGCGGCGCGGCATCGGGGCCGCCGGCGATCTGCTGCAGCACGCTGATCATGATGGGGATCATGGCCG
>JAJZUZ010000106.1 GCA_021845965.1 Pseudomonadota bacterium
TCCGACTGGGAAGGTGTGCGCGACCGCCTGCAGCGCGCGGCGGCGGCGGCCTGAGCGGGGCGCGGGTGGCACGGGGCCGGCAAGAACCATGAGCCTCGCCACCCTCATCGAGACGCACGGCTACTGGGTGCTGGCGCTGGGGTGCCTGCTCGAGGGCGAGACCATCCTCATCCTGGCCGGCTTCGCCGCGCACCGGGGTTACCTGCACCCCGCGGCCGTACTGGCGATTGCCGCCGCCGCCGGCTTTGCCGGCGACCAGTTCTTCTTCTGGCTGGGTCGTTACCGCGGTGCGGCCCTGTTGCGGCGCTGGCCGGCGCTGGCGCTGCAGACCGAACGCGTGCAGCGCCTGCTGGCGCGTTATCACGAGATCATGATCATCGGCCTGCGCTTTGCCTACGGCTTGCGCATCGCCGGGCCGGTGCTGATGGGGACCACGCCGCTGCCGGCCTGGCGCTTCGCCGTCTTCAACGCCCTGGGCGCCTTGCTCTGGGCGGCGCTGATCGGCGGCCTGGGCTGGGTCTTCGGTGACGTGGCCGAGGCCATGTTCGCGCACATCCGCCACGTCGAGGGCTGGCTGCTGCTGGGGCTGGCCAGCGCGGGCGCGGTGTTCTGGTGGCTGCGCCGCCGGTGGAGCCGCAGGAGGTCAACAAGATGAAATCGATCCGCAAACTCGGCCTGCGCGCCGGTGTGCGCCGCCTGGGCCCCGGGCTCATCACCGGCGCGGCCGATGACGACCCGAGTGGCATCGCCACCTATTCGCAGGCAGGTGCGCAGTTCGGCTACGCCATGCTGTGGACGGTGGTGTTCACGCTGCCGCTGATGGCTGCCATCCAGATGGTGAGTGCGCGCATCGGCTATGTCACCGGGCATGGGCTCGCGGCCAACATCAAGCGCGCCTTCCCGCGCCCGGTGCTGCTGGCGATCGTGGGCATGCTGGTGCTGGCCAATACGCTCAACCTGGCGGCCGACATCGCCGCGATGGCCGAAGCCCTGCGCCTGCTGCTCGGCGGCTCGGCCCATGTCTATGCCGTCACCTTTGGCCTGCTGTGCCTGGTGCTGCAGGTCTTTCTGAGCTACGCCACCTACGTGCGCTGGCTCAAGTGGCTGACGCTGGCCCTGCTGTCCTATGTGCTGGTGATCTTCACGCTGCAGATCGGCTGGTGGCAGGTGGTGCGGCAGACCTTGTGGCCGCAGTTGCCGGGCGCCAAGGAAACGCTGCTGACCATCGTGGCGGTATTCGGCACCACCATCAGCCCCTACCTCTTCTTCTGGCAGGCGGCGCAGGAAATGGAAGACGTGAACGCCGGGCCGGGCCAGCCGCATACGCAGCAGCAGGTGCGCCGCCACTTGCGCCGCATCAAGTGGGACACGGTGGTGGGCATGGCGTTTTCGAACCTGGTCGCCTTCTTCATCATCCTCAGCACGGCCGCCACCCTGCATGCCGCCGGCGTGCATGACATCCAGACCTCGTCGCAGGCGGCCGAGGCGCTGCGGCCACTGGCCGGCAATCTCACCTTCCTGCTGTTCAGCCTGGGCATCATCGGCACCGGCATGCTGGCCGTGCCGGTGCTGGCCGGCTCGGCCGCGTACGCCGTGGCCGAAGCCGCGGGCTGGGAGGGCAGCCTCAGCCTGCGGCTGGACAAGGGCGAAGGCCGCGGTTTCTACGGCGTGGTGGCGGTGGCCACCCTGGGCGGGGTCGCGCTGTGCTTCACGGCCATCGACCCGGTGCAGGCCCTGTTTGCCTCGGCCGTGCTCAACGGCGTGATCGCCGTGCCCATCATGGTGGTAATGATGCTGCTGGCGTCGCGGCCGGCGGTGATGGGCGAGCATGTGATCAGCCCGCGCCTGCGTCGCCTGGGCTGGCTGGCCACGCTGGCCATGGCCGCGACGGTGGTCGCCATGTTCCTCACCCTGTGAGGCCCCGGGCTCAGCGGTAGCGCAGTTTCATCACCAGGATGGCCAGCGCCAGGCACAGGGTGATGGCGTTGGCGACGACGATGGGCCAGGCGTCGATCAGCAGGCCGTAGACCAGCCACAAGGCGACGCCGCTGTTGAACAGCGCGTACATGCCCAGGGAGATGCCACGCACGTCACGGGTGCGGAAGGTGTGCAGGGCCTGGGGCAGAAAGCTCAGCGTCGTCAGGCTGGCGGCGATGTAGCCGATCAGGTCGTTCATGGTCGGTTCTCCGCGACGGTGCGTTGCGGGTCGTACACCACCACGCGGTTGCGCCCTTCGGCCTTGGCGCGGTACAGCGCGTGGTCGGCGTTGCGGATCAGCAGCGGCGCCTGGGAGCCGTGCACGGGATAGCCGGCGATGCCCACGGACAGCGTTGCGCGCAGCGTCAGCTCGCCGAAGGCGATCGTCGTCGCCGCAAAGTCCTGGCGCCAGCGCTCGGCGCGCTCTTGCGCCACCTCCAGAGGCATGCCCGGCAGCAGCAGCAGAAACTCCTCGCCGCCGTAGCGGCAGGCGACGTCACCCAGCCGGGCGTGCGAGGCCAGCAGGTCGGCGAGCTGGCGCAGCACCTCGTCACCCGCCTGATGGCCGGCGGTGTCGTTGATCCGCTTGAAGTGATCCAGATCGATCAGCATCAGGCTCAGTGGCTGGTCCTCGCGCTGGCAGCGCGCCAGTTCGCGCTCCAGCGTGCTGTCCAGGTAGCGCCGGTTGTACAGGCCGGTGAGCGGGTCGCGGTTGGCCTGTTCGCTCAGCCGCGCCTGCAGGATGTGGATCTCGGCCAGCTGCAGGCGCAGGGCATCGTTGGCCCCGTGCAGGGCGTGTTTGCTGTGCCGCAGGGCCTCGCGGGTCTCGCGCAGCTTGACGTTACGCTGCAGCGTCATGCGGCTGACCAGCAGCAGGAAGACGGTCAGGCCGACCATGCTCAGGCCCGTGGTCAGCGCGCTGGTGTGAGGGTTCAGGGGCGCGCCCGAGAGCTGCAGCCAGGCCGTCCCCGGCACGATGAACAGTGCCGCCGCCAGCAGGGTGCCGCGCAGGCCATGGTAGAGCATCACCGAGACGACATTGCACAGAAAGAAGGTGAAGCTGATCCACAGCGGATAGCCCAGCCAGGCAGACCACAGCCCGAGCAGCGCTGCGTCCAGCAGAAAGATGTGCAGGCCGGCGCGGCCCGGATTCGCCGAGCGGATGGCCCAGGCGTGCACCAGGTGCGGGTAGAGCAGGAAATGCAGCGCCAGCAGCGTCCAGACGAGTGCGCCATGTCCGGCCCCGTGCAGGTGCGAGGCCAGCATGAGCAGTCCCATGACCGAGCCGCTGGCCCGGATGCGGTGGATCATGCGCAGCAGCCCCAGCGCATGCCCGGGGGCGGATCCGGCCGGCGCGGCATTGGACAGGGCGGGCTCCGGGCGCATATCAGCTCATTCTGCACCGGCCTGCGGCTGGCCGCGGCGGCGGACATGCGGCGTCTGCTGAGCGGCCCATTCCACCAATGCTTCCATGAACGGCCGCGTGGCGGCGGCGTTCGGATGGTTGACGATGGCCACCAGCACATAGCGGTGCCCGCCCTTGGCGTGCACGATGCCCGCCACGGCCGCCACATCGCGCAGGCTGCCGGTCTTGAGGTGCGCAGCGCCCTGGGCGTGCCAGCGCTCACGCCGCAGCGTGCCGTCCTGTCCGGTGATGGGCAGCGAGCTCAGCAGTTCGGGCATGAGGGGCGAGCTCCAGGCGTACTGCAGCAGGCGCTCCAGGCCGCGGGCGCTGATGCGGTCGCTGCGCGACAGGCCGGAGCCGTTGCTCAAGGTGGGCTCGTCGACCGAGCCAAAGTGTCGGCGCCACCAGTCCTGCACGATGATGCGCGAGCCCGCCAAGGTACCCTTGCCCAGCTGCTGCTGGCTCAGCGTGAGGAAGAGCTGCTGCGTCATCACGTTGTTGCTGTACTTGTTGATGGTACGCACGATCTCTGCCAGTGGCAGCGAGGGAAATTCGAACATGGGCTTGAGCTGGCCGGGCACGCGGCCCTCGCGCACCTGGCCACCCAGTGTGCCGCCCATCTCGTGCCACAGGCCGCCGATGGCACGCACGTTGTAGCGGGCCGGATCGACGTAGGCCATGGGCCAGGTCTTTTCGCCGCAACCGGCCGGGTAGCGACCGGCAAAGGCGATGCGTGCGGGGTCGTCCACCGCGGCGCGCAACGTGCTGCGATAGTCGCCGCATTCGCCCGGGGCCAGCGGCACCGTGGCCTGCAGCTGCACGCCCTCCAGCGGGGGCTCGTAGTGCACGCGTGCGACCTGGGCCGTCGCGTCGGGCACGAAGGTCATGAGCACGGACTTGAAGTTCAGCAGCAGGGCGTCGGGCCCGGCGTTGTAGGGCCGCAGGCGCTCGCCGTCGAACTCGCCCGGATCCTGCGGCTCCACCGCGAAGGCGTGGTGGTCCAGCACGATGTCGCCCGTGACGTGGCGGATGCCCAGGCTCTGTACGCGGCGCAGCAGCAGCCACAGGCGCTCGACCACCAGCTTGGGGTCGCCCTGGCCCTGCAGGTAGAGGTCGCCCTGCAAGGTGCCGTCGCGGATGGTGCCGTCCACATACACCGGCGTGTTCCAGGTCCAGTTCGGTCCCAGGATCTCCATGCCCGCCAGCGTGGTGACCAGCTTCATCACCGACGCCGGGTTGCGCGGCTGCTCGGCGTGCAGGCTGAGCAGGGGCGCGCCGTGGCCGCCGGCCTCCGTCACCAGCACGCTGACCGCCTCGACCGGCACCTGGGCGCGTGCCAGCGCCTTGGCGGCCGCGGCCGGCAGCGGCGTGTCCCGGCCCTGCGCCGGCGTGCCGGCCAGCAGCAACGCAGCGAGCAAAGGCAGGAGCAGCAGGCGGGTGGAGGGCATGGCGGCGAGTCTAAGGCATGCCCCCGATAATGCAGGGATGCATTTCATCAAGAGCCTGCCCCCGCGTACCGTCGGCATTGCGGCGGCGCTCATCACCGTGGGCATCTGGGCCGCTTTTATCGTCATTGCACGCGCGTCGGCGCGCGGCTCGCTCTCGCCTTTTGATATTGCGCTGGCGCGCATCGTGGGCGCCAGCCTGGTGCTGCTGCCGCTGGGTGCCTGGCTGGTGCGCCGCGAACGGGCCTCGGCTGGAGCGGCCAGCGCCTCGTCGTTCTTCGGCCTGTCGCCGCTGGCCTTGCGCGTCACGGCAGCCTGTGGCGTCTTCGGCGGCTTCGCCTACGCCGTGCTGGCCTATGCCGGCTTCTTTTACGCGCCGGCGGCGCACGCCTCGGTCCTGATGCCGGGCAGTCTGCCGCTGTGGACCACATTGCTGGCCGTGGTCGTCCTGCATGACCGCATCACGCCGGCGCGCGCCGCCGGCCTGGCCTGCATCGTCGGCGGCGACCTGCTGGTGGGCGGGGCCAGTCTGCTGCACGCCTTCGACGGCGGCGAGGTCTGGAAGGGCGACCTGCTGTTCATGAGCGCCGCCCTGAGCTGGTCGGCCTACAGCGTGCTGGCGCGCCGCTATCGCCTGGATGCCGTCCGCGCCACGACGGCCGTGACGGTGTTCGCGCTGTTCAGCTACCTGCCGTTCTACGCGCTGCTGCTGGGCCTGGGCGCGGTGCAGAGCCGTCTCTTGAGCGCACCCGTGGGTGAAGTGCTGTTCCAGGTGCTCTTTCAGGGCATCGGCTCGGTGGTGATCTCGGGCATCACCTTTGTGCGCATGATTCAGTACTTCGGGCCGGTACGCTCCACCATGATCACGGCGCTGGTGCCCGGCCTGTCCGCCCTGGGGGCGGTGGTCTTTCTGGACGAGCCCCTGCAGTGGAACCTGCTGGCCGGCCTGGTGCTGGTGACGCTGGGCATCACCTTCGGCGTGCGCAAGGCATCATGAAGCTGCTGGCTTTCGACACCAGTACCGAGCTGATCTCCATCGCGGTGATGCGCGTGTTCGACGGCACACCGCGCCTGTGGCAGCACAGCGGCGCCGGCGGGGCCCAGGCCTCCAGTGCCCTGATTCCGGCCATCGAGACCCTGATGGCCGAGGCGGAGCTGCGTTTCGAGCAGCTGGACGCCATCGCCTTCGGCGCCGGTCCGGGCTCCTTCACGGGCCTGCGCACCGCCTGCGCGGTGGCGCAGGGACTGGGTCTGGGCGCCGACGTGCCGCTGCTGCCGGTGGACACGCTGCTGGCGGTGGCCGAAGAGGCGCGCGCGCAGCAGGCGCCGCAGGCCCAGCGCCTGCGCGTGCTGGCTTTGCTCGATGCGCGCATGGACGAGCTCTACGCCGCACCCTATGACTATGCGGACGGCCGCTGGCAGCAGCTGGCCGACTTCAGCCTGGGCAAGCCGGAGCAGGTGGCGCTGCACGCCTGCACGGCCCTGGCCGGCAATGTATTTGCCGCCTACGGCGAGCGCCTGCCGCTGTCGCCGGTGCTGTCCTGCTGGCCGGCGCTGCCCACGGCGGCGGCCATGCTGCGGCTGGCGCCGCAGCTGTTGGCACACGGCAACGCGGTACGTGCACAGGATGCGCTGCCGCGCTATATCCGCGATAAAGTCGCCCTCACCACCGAGGAGCGCGCCGCCGTCAAGGCGGGCAAGCCATGAGTGCCGTCCTGCAGCCTGTTGAAGCCCACCTGGAACCGCTCGATGCCGCGCGGCTGGAGCCGGTCCTGCAGATCGAGCAGCGCGCCTATCCGCATCCCTGGACGCGCGGCAATTTTCTGGACGCGCTCAAGTCCGGCTACCACGCGCGCGTGCTGGTGGCGGGCGACGAGGTGCTGGGCTACTACGTCGCCATGCAGGGCGTGGACGAGGTGCACCTGCTCAACATCACGGTTTCGCCGGATTACCAGCGCCAGGGCTGGGGGCGCGTCATGCTCGATGCGCTGGCGCTTTGGGCGCGCAGCCTCAGCGCGCAATGGCTCTGGCTGGAAGTCCGGGTGAGCAACACGCGCGCGATATCCATCTACGAGGCCCATGGCTACCGGCGCGTGGGGCTGCGCAAGAACTACTATCCCGCCGGCCACGGCCAGCGCGAGGATGCAGTGGTGATGAGCCTGCGTCTGTGAGAATGGCGGCATCATGATGCAACTGGATGCGCGCCAGCGCGCAATGCTTGCCGAGATGGGTATTCGGGTCTGGGGACCCGAATACCCTGCGGGCGAACCGGACGATGCCCTCCCCGGCCCCCCCCGAGGGGAGGAGGCCGCCGTGATGGCCGCCCCGGTAGCCGTGACGCGTCCGGCCACAGGCCCGCAGACGCCGGCTGTCGTTCCGGTCACGCCGCGCGCGCTGCCCGCCGACATTGCGGGCATGGACTGGGACGCGCTGCAGCAGGCGGTGGCTTCGTGTCAGGCGTGCGGGCTGTGCAGAAGCCGCAAGAACACCGTGTTCGGCGTCGGCGACCGGCAGGCGCGCTGGCTGGTGGTGGGTGAGGCGCCCGGCGAGAATGAGGACCTGCAGGGCGAGCCCTTCGTGGGCCAGGCCGGCCAGTTGCTGGACAACATGCTCAAGGCCGTGGGCCTGAGCCGTCAGGGCAGCGGCGCAGAGGCGGTCTACATCGCCAACGTGCTCAAGTGCCGTCCCCCGGCCAACCGCAATCCGCAGCCGGAAGAGGTGCTGCAGTGCGAGCCCTATCTGCGCCGCCAGGTGGCGCTGCTGCAGCCACAGATCATCCTGGCCTTGGGGCGTTTTGCCGCGCAGACCCTGCTGCAGCACACTGTGCCCGACGTGGCAACCATTCCGCTGGGCAAGCTGCGCGGCCAGGTGCACCGCTACGAAGGGGTGCCGGTCATCGTGAGCTACCACCCCGCCTATCTGCTGCGCACCCCGCAGGACAAGGCCAAGGCCTGGATCGATCTGTGTGTGGCGCAGGCTGTCTTGCGCGGTGAGACCGCGCCATGAACCCACTGAATTCACCATGAAGAACAAACTCATTCGTACACTGCTCGTCCTGCTTTTCATCGTGGCGCTGCTGGTCGCCGGCTGGACCTGGCTGGCGCTCAGCTGGAGTTATTCCGAGGGCGAACGGGCCGGCTATGTGCAGAAGCTTTCGCGCAAGGGCTGGCTGTGCAAGACCTGGGAGGGCGAAATCGCCATGGTCACCATGCCCGGTGCCATTCCCGACAAGTTCGAGTTCAGCGTGCGCGACGACGCCGTCGCCCATCGCATCAACGA
>JAJZUZ010000010.1 GCA_021845965.1 Pseudomonadota bacterium
CAGGCAGTCGAAGCTCTTGGTGCAGCGTGTCTTGTGGTGCACCACGGCCTGCAGCTTGCTCTCGATCTTCAGGTAGGCGCGCAGCCAGGGCGTGGCCACGGCGCGCGCCGGCAGGCCGGCCACGCTGGTGAACTCCACCATGTCTTCGGGCCCGGCCTCGGCCAGCACGCGCTTGAACTCGGGGTGGGCGTCGCCTTCGGTGGTGACGGCAAAGGGCGTGCCCAGCTGCGCGCCGGCTGCGCCCAGGGCCTGCACGCGCGCGATGTCCTCGCAGCTGCGGATGCCACCGGCGGCAATGAGCGGAATCTCCTGCTCGATGCCGGCGGACTTGAGGAACGCGCGCGATTGCGGCAGCACGTTCTCGAAGTCGAAGCGCGGGTCGTTCAGGTCGGCGATCTTCGCGGCGCCGAGGTGGCCGCCGGCCAGGCGCGGGTGCTCGATGACGATGGCGTCGGGCAAGCGCTTCTTGCGCTCCCATTTCTTCACGATGAGCTGCACGCCGCGCGCATCGGACAGGATGGGAATCAGTGCGGCCTTCGGATGGTCCTGCGCCAGTTCGGGCAGATCCAGCGGCAGGCCGGCGCCCACCACCACGGCGTCGATGCCGGCTTCCAGCGCGGCCACGACCGAGTGCGCATATTCGCTCACCGCGCGCATGACGTTGATGGCCAGCAGGCCCATGCCCTGGGACAGTGCGCGCGCGGCACGGATCTCGCGCCGCAACGCCTCCAGGTTGGCGGCATCGATGGCCGCCTTGGCGGCGTCACCGGCTTCCAGGTGACCGGTCTGTTCCATCAGGTCGGGGTGATGCCGGCGCAGGTCCACCGAGGAAAGGGTGCCGACGCCGCCGAGTGCGGCCACGCTGCCGGCGAGGCGGTGCGCCGAGACGCCGATGCCCATGCCGCCTTGCACGATGGGCAGCAGGCTGCGCCCGGCGAGGTTCAGCGGCTGGAGGCCGCTGCGTGCCAGCCAGGACAGGCTGTCAGCGGGAACAGGGGGGAAGGGCAGGGTTGCATTCATGGCCATCTCGAATCCAGGGCGGGCGCGCGGACCCCCAACGATATTGACGTCGGGGCAGTCTAGGGGGGCGCCCGCCATCGTGTATTGCGATGGGTCAAGCTTTGCCGGGCGGGTGCCGCAGCCCGGCGCGCCATGCTCAGCGCCTGGTTTGGGCCGGACCTCGCTGTTGCTGGCGCAGGAAGTCGTGCAGTTCCTTGTCGTTGCGGCGGATGTGCAGCGAGAGCCAGTCGCGCAGCACGGAGGACAGCTGAGCAGCCACCGAGATGCTGCCTTGCTGGTAGCGCTGCTGCAGCTTGTGCAATTCGTCGACAAAGGCCTGGTGGCCGATCTTGTGCCGCTCCAGATTGGGAAAACCTGCCGCCGCCATGGCAGCCTCTTCGTTGCGCAGGTGATCAGCGGTGTCGACGATCAGCTCGCCCAGCAGCTTGCCCACGACCTCGCGGCCGCGCCCCTGTGAGGTGGCGTCGTGCAGGGTGTTGAGCAGGTCGACCAGTTTCTTGTGTTCCTCATCGATGGCGCCACCGTCGATGACCATGTCCTGGGCCCAGACAAAATAAGCCATGTGCGTCTCCTCGCGTCAGCCCGGCAGGGCGAGTGGGGTGGCGCCACCCAGGCGCGGCAGTCCGCCGACGCGCTGGCCGCCGAGGTGGAAGACGCTCACGATGTCGACCAGATGCCTGGCCTGCTGTTCCAGTGACTGTGCCGCTGCGGCGGCTTCCTCCACCAGGGCGGCGTTCTGCTGCGTGACCTGGTCCATCTGGCCAATGGCCTGGTTGACCTGTGCGATGCCGGCGGCCTGCTCGTGAGTGGCCACATTGGTCTCGCGCATGAGGTCGGCCACGCGGCGCACGTGCACCACGATCTCGTCCATGGTGCTGCCGGCCTGTTCCACCAGCGTGCTGCCGGCGTTGACGTTGTTGACCGATTCGTTGATCAGCGCCTTGATCTCCTTGGCCGCTTCGGCGCTGCGCCCCGCGAGGCTGCGTACCTCCGACGCGACGACGGCAAAGCCGCGGCCCTGTTCACCGGCACGCGCTGCTTCCACCGCGGCATTGAGCGCCAGGATGTTGGTCTGGAAGGCGATGCCGTCGATCAGGCCGATGATGTCCGAGATGCGCTTGGACGAACTGTCGATGGCTTCCATGGTGTGCACCACCTGGCCCACCAGGTCGCCGCCCTTGGCCGCCACTGCGGCGGCCGACTCGGCCAGCTGGCTGGCGTGGGCGCTGCTGCTGTCGTTGTTCTTCACCGTGGCCGACAGCTGCTCCATGGAGGCCGCGGTCTGCTCCAGTGCGCTGGCCTGTTCCTCGGTACGGGACGACAGGTCGAGGTTGCCGGCGGCGATCTGGCTGGTGGCGGTGGCCATGGCGTCGGCGCCGTGGCGCACCTCGTGCACGATGCGCGCCAGGCTGTCATTCATTTCCTTGAGCGATTGCAGCAGTTGCCCGGTCTCGTCGCGCGTTTCGACGCGGATCTCGCTGCCCAGGTCGCCGCTGGCTACCGTCCGGGCCACCTGCACGGCCTCGCCCAGCGGGCGCGTGATGGAACGCGCAATCACGAAGGAGAAGAGTATGCCCAGCACCAGGCCGAGTCCGCCGAGCGCCGACATCAGAACCTGGGCGGCACGGATGTCGCTCCGCACCTCCTCGCTGCTGCTGACGACGATCTTCTTCTGCAGGTCCGCCAGCTTGTTGATCGGGTCCTGCAGGGCGTCGAGCAGGGGCAGGGTCTCGGTGTTCATGACCCGGGTGGCTTCGTCCTTGTTGCCGTCCTCCATGAGCTTGGCCACCTTGCCGAAGGAGGCGACATAGGCGCCGCGCCGCACCGTGAGGTCGGCCAGCAGGGCCTTGCCCTCGGGCAGGTAGACCAGCTTCTCCAGCGTGGCCAGCGCGTCGTCGATGATCTTCTTGTTCTCGGCAATGCGTTCCTTGATGTTGGCCAGCTGCGCCACGTCGCCGACGATGATCAGCTCCATGGTGCGGCGGGCATTGGCGCGCGTGGTGGCGTTGATCACGTTGGCGGCGTCGGCCTTGACCCATTCCTTTTCGATGATGCGGGCGTTCACTTCCGCCACCTGGTTGAAGCGCAGCATGGCTACCGCCACACAGCTCAGCAGCATCACGATCAGCAGGCTAAAGCCCAGGGCCAGCCGGGTGCTGATATTCCAGTCTCTGAAGTTCATGCTATCGCTCCTTGCTCTTGTACTTATCGGCGTCGGGCCGGCAATCATGACCTCGTGTCGGGTCGTGGGCGAGCATAGCTTGCATCAATTTCGTTGAACAGGGGACTTGCCATGGTGTCGGCATCGTTGTCCACATAGGGGCCGGTGCCGCTGTGGGTGGCACTGGAAGCGGGCACAAACTGACCGCTTTTGACGTCAAACACGTGCACCTCACCCTCTTCAATCACGTAATGCCAGCCGTGCAGGGCCAGCTTGCCGGCCTCGACGCGCTCGCGCACCATGGGGTAGCCCATGAGGCGCTCCAGCTGCAGGATGACGGCGCGCTGTTCGGTGCGGCGCAGCGCCTCCGGGCTGAGCTGTACGGGGAGCACGGCTTCGCGGCCCAGCTCCAGCCAGGCGGCGAGGTTGATGGCTTCGCTCGGAATGCCCTCGTACAGGGCGCGGATGCCGCCGCAATGGCTGTGGCCGCACACGACGATATGGCTGACCTGCAGGTTGAGCACGGCGAACTCGATCGCGGCGGCGGTGCCGTGGTAGCCCGTCCAGCGCTGCGCCTCGCCCAGGTAGGCACCCTCCGGATTCGGCGTTTCGGTCCGCAGCCGCAGCATGCCATCGTGCGGCGGCACGAAGGCCGCCACATTGCGCACCAGGAACAGGTCGCCCGGGCCGGTGCCGGTGAGCAGGTAAGGGACCAGGCGCGAGTCGGAACACCCGATGAAGAGGATGTGCGGGTGCTGGCCGTGCTCCACCAGATCCTGGAACTGCTCCTGGATGCCGGGGAAGGTCTGCTCGCGAAAGCGGCGCAGGCGCGCCAGCAGCTCATCAGGCATGGCGTAATCGTGTCAGGTCGTCGTCGAAATACCGGAGGCGCGTTGCGCGAAGTGGTCAAACCGCGGGACGCCGTGGAACCGGCTTTGCCGGGCCACTGGCGTTGCCCCCTTGAGGGAGGTGGCGGAGCGACACGCAGTGCGCGTAGCCTGGGGGTGCTTCACTTACTGCACCAACGGGGTGTCGGCCGCCTCCAGGGCCACGCCCTCGATGTCGGCCTGGCCGGCCAGCAGCGCGAGGTACTGGCGCAACGCCGTCACATAGCTCTGCTGGCGCAGTGTCATGGCCACGGCGCCGTGCACGGCCTCGAAGGGTTGGTCCTGGCCGGGGTCGCGCTGCTGCACGTCCACCACGTGCAGGCCGAAGCGGCTGTGCACCAGGCGCGGCAGCACGCCGACCTCGGGGTGACCGAAGATCTCGCGCGCGAACTCGGGGGCACAGTCCTCGGCTGTCAGCCAGCCCAGTTCGCCGCCCTCGCTGCCGCTGGGGCAGTTGGAGAGCTGGCGTGCCACCTCCGGGAACGGGTCGCTGGCGCTGTCATGGCTGCGCACTTCCAGCAAGGCGTGCTCGGCGCGCTTGCGCAGGGCACCGACGTCCACGCCGGGCGTGACGGCAAACAGGATGTGGCGCACGCGCGCACGCTCGCCCAGGCGGTAGCGCGCCGCGTGCGCGCTGTGGTGGCGGCGGCAGGCTTGCTCGGACGGCTCGGGCACGTTCAGGCTTTGCTCCAGCAGCTGCTCGATGGCGCTGCTGGCCGCCTCGCTGGGGATGCCGTCGGCCGCGGGGGCATCGTCGGCCGCCAGCAGGCCGGCGCGCTGCGCCGCCTGGCGCAGCAGCTCGGTGCAGGCGCGCTGGCGCAACGCGTCCTCGCTGAGCTGTTCGGTCGGGCCCTGCAGGGCGACGCCGTTGACGCGGGCCACCGCCGTGACGGGCGCGGTGTCGGGTGCAGTATCGGCCGCGCTGGCGCAGCCGCAGGTGGGGGAACATCCGCTCATGACACGCTCCTCAGACACGGGCGCCGGGCTGGCGCGGCAGGTTGTGGCCGGCCGGCAGGTTGAGCCGGCGGCTGCGCACGACCTGGTAGGGCCGGGCCAGGTAGGCCACGGTGGCAAAACCGCTCCAGACGTGCACCAGGCGCGTGAAGGGGAAGATCAGGAAGATGCTCATGCCCAGGAACATGTGGGCCTTGAAGACCCAGCCGGCTTCGGTCATGAGGTCGGCGGCGCCGGCACGGAAGGTGACGATGCGCTGCGCCCACTCGGCCAGCACCAGCATCATGCTGCCGTCCAGGTGCTGGGCCGACAGCGGGATGGTGGCCAGGCCGAGGGCGAACTGCAGCCACAGCAGCAGCAGCAGCACGATGTCGCTGGTCTTGCTGGTGGCACGGATGCGCGGCTCGGCCAGGCGGCGGTGCAGCAGCAGCGTCAGGCCCAGGAAGCCGAACAGGCCGAAGGCGCCGCCCGAGACCATGGCCAGCAGCTGCTTGGCGCCGGCGCTGATGAAGGGCTCGTAGACGAAGTGCGGCGTCAGCATGCCCACCGTGTGGCCGAAGAACAGGAACAGGATGCCGACGTGGAACAGGTTGCTGCCCCAGCGCAGCTGGCCGGCTTTCAGCAGCTGCGAGGAGTCGCTCTTCCAGGTGTACTGGTCGCGGTCAAAGCGGACCAGGCTGCCCAGCAGGAAGATGGTCAGGCAGATGTAGGGATAGATGCCGAAGACGAATTGGTTCAGGTAGCTCATGATCACACTCCTGGCGCAGGGTTCTGCGCAGCATTTCTGACGATGCGGATGGGCTGCGGCTGGCCGGGTTTGGCCTGGCCCTCGGTGGAGCAGCCGCCGAAAACCACCGGCTCCTCCCAGCTCTCATCCAGCGGCGGCTCCTCGGCCACCTTGACGGCCTGCGCCTTCTCGCCGGCGATGTCCAGCAGCGCGCCCAGCACCACGGCATACAGGCTCTGGCGCTTGAGCAGGGCGCTGAAGAGGGCCTGCAGGATGTGCGCCATCTCGCCGAGGAAGGCCTTGGCCTCCCTGGCGGGCTGGGTGGACACGAACTCCAGCACCACCGGCAGGTAGTCGGGCAGCTCGCCTTCGGCCAGGTACAAGCCCGCTTTCTCGTAGGTCTGGGCCAGGTCGATCATGGCCGGTCCGCGGTCGCGGCTGTCGCCGTGCACGTGCTCGAACAGGTGCAGCGAGGTGCTGCGGCCGCGGTCGAACAGCTGCACGTAGTCGGCCTCGATCTCGATCGGGTCGCGCGCAGCCAGGCTGTGCAGCAAGGTCTCCAGCTCGGCCAGGCGGCCCGCGGAGAGCGTGCGCTCGCTGTGCAGGGCGGCCTGCAGTTCGCCCAGGTGGGTGCGCAGCTCGGCGTCGGGGTAGCTGAGCAGGCGTGCCAGCACGCGCAGGGTCAGGGTGGCGTTATTCGGCATGATCAGTCTCCCGCAGGGCCGCCCCAAGGGAGGCTGTGGCCCCCGTGGGGGGCAGTGAATACACGAAGTGATGAACGTGGGGGCTCATTTCACACCTCGGCTTTGATGGGGATGGTGCGGCGCTTGTTGCCGCCAAAGAGGCTCACGTCGCTGCTGCCTTCGGAGCAGCCGTTGCCGAAGGAGAAGCCGCAGCCGCCGCGCACGTCGAAGGCGTTCTCGGCGTATTCGCGGTGCGTGCTGGGGATGACGAAGCGGTCTTCGTAGTTGGCGATGGCCATGATCTGGTACATCTCCTCCACTTCGGCCTCGCTCATCTGCACCTGCTGCAGGGCCGCGGTGTCGATGCGGCCGTCCACGTGCTTGCTGCGCTGGTAGGCGCGCATGGCCAGCATGCGCTCCAGCGCGCGTTCCACCGGCATGGTGTCGCCGGCGGTCAGCAGGTTGGCCAGGTACTTGACCGGGATGCGCAGCTGCTTGACGTCGGGGATCTGGCCGTTGACGCCGATCTGGCCGGCGTTGGCCGCGGCCGTGATGGGCGACAGCGGCGGCACGTACCAGACCATGGGCAGGGTGCGGTACTCGGGGTGCAGCGGCAGGGCGATCTTCCACTCCACCGCCATCTTGTAGACCGGGCTCTTGCGCGCCGCTTCCATCCAGGCATCCGGGATGCCGTCGGCGCGCGCCTGCTCGATCACCTTGGGGTCGTTGGGGTCGAGGAAGATATCGAGCTGGGCGCCGTAGAGGTCGCGGTCGGAGGCCACGCTGGCGGCGGCCTCGATGCGGTCGGCGTCATAGAGCAGCACGCCGAGGTAGCGGATACGGCCGACGCAGGTCTCGGAGCACACCGTGGGCTGGCCGGCCTCGATGCGCGGGTAGCAGAAGATGCACTTCTCGGCCTTGCCGGATTGCCAGTTGTAGTAGATCTTCTTGTAGGGGCAGCCCGAGACGCACATGCGCCAGCCGCGGCACTTGTCCTGGTCGATCAGCACGATGCCGTCCTCCTCGCGCTTGTAGATCGAGCCCGAGGGGCACGATGCCACGCAGGCGGGGTTCAGGCAGTGCTCGCACAGGCGCGGCAGGTACATCATGAAGGTGTTCTCGAACTGGCCGTAGATGTCCTTCTGCACCTCGTCGAAGTTCTTGTCCTTGCTGCGCTTGCTGAATTCGCCGCCCAGGATCTCCTCCCAGTTGGGGCCCCACTCGATCTTCTCCATGCGCTGGCCGGTGATCAGGCTGCGCGGGCGGGCCGTCGGTGCGGCCTTGGACTCCGGCGCCGACTGCAGGTGGTCGTAGTCGAAGGTGAAGGGCTCGTAGTAGTCGTCGATCTGCGGCAGATTGGGGTTGGCGAAGATCTTCATCAGCAGCTTCCACTTGGCCCCCTGGCGCGGCTCGATCTTGCCGCTGGAGAGACGGTGCCAGCCGCCGTTCCACTTGTCCTGGTTCTCCCACTCCTTGGGGTAGCCGATACCGGGCTTGGTCTCGACGTTGTTGAACCAGGCGTACTCCATGCCGGAGCGGCTGGTCCAGACGTTCTTGCAGGTGACCGAACAGGTGTGGCAGCCGATGCACTTGTCCAGGTTCAGCACCATGCCGATTTGAGCGCGTACTTTCATGTCATGCCTCCTGCCGAGCCGCCTCAAAGGAGGCATGCGCCCCCTTGGGGGGCAGCGAACGAATGTGAGCTTGGGGGTACATAGTCCTCTCCTTAAGCGTGATTGCCGGTGGCGGTGCTGGTGGCGGGCTCGCCATCGAGCCAGTCCACCTTGTTCATCTTGCGCACCACGACGAACTCGTCGCGGTTGGTGCCGATGGTCCCGTAGTAGTTGAAGCCGTAGCTGAACTGCGCGTAGCCGCCGATCATGTGCGTGGGCTTGAGCACGATGCGGGTCACCGAGTTGTGGATGCCGCCGCGCGTGCCGGTGATCTCCGAGCCCGGGGTGTTGATGATCTTCTCCTGCGCGTGGTACATCAGCACCATGCCGGGGTTCACGCGCTGGCTCACCACCGCGCGCGCCGCGATGGCGCCGTTGATGTTGAACAGCTCCACCCAGTCGTTGTCGACGATGCCCGCCTTCTTCGCGTCGTCCTCGCTGAGCCAGATCACCGGGCCTCCGCGGTTGAGGGTGAGCATGTGCAGGTTGTCGCTGTACGTGCTGTGGATGCCCCACTTCTGGTGCGGCGTGATGAAGTTCAGCAGGATCTCGGTGTTGCCGTTGGACTTGACGCCGTGGATGCCGGCTGTGGTCTTCAGGTCCACCGGTGGCTTGTAGCTGGACAGGTTCTCGCCGAAGGCCGTCATCCAGGGGTGGTCCAGGTAGAACTGCTGGCGGCCGGTCAGGGTGCGCCACGGGATCAGCTCGTGCACATTGGTGTAGCCGGCGTTGTAGGAGACCTTCTCGCTCTCCAGGCCGGACCAGGTGGGCGAGGAGATGATCTTGCGTGGCTGCGCCTGGATGTCGCGGAAGCGGATCTTCTCGTCCTCGCGGTGCAGGGCCAGGTGGGTGTGGTCGCGGCCGGTCTGCTTGGACAGCGCGTCCCACGCCTTCACGGCGACGTGGCCGTTGGTCTCGGGTGCCAGCTGCAGCACCACCTCGCAGGCGTCGATGTCGCTTTCGATCTTGGGCATGCCACAGGTGGCGCCGACGGCATTGACCACGCCGTTGAGCTCACCGAGCTGCTTGACCTCGTCCTGCGTGTTCCAGGCGATGCCCTTGCCGCCGTTGCCCACCTTGTTCATCAGCGGGCCCAGCGCGGTGAAGCGCTTGTGCAAGTTGGGGTAGTCGCGTTCCACCACCATCATGTTCGGCGCCGTCTTGCCCGGGATCAGCTCGCATTCGCCCTTCTTCCATTCCTTGACGTCGAAGGGCTGGGCCAGCTCGGCCGGGCTGTCGTGCATCAGCGGGCTCAGCACCATCTCGCGCTCCACGCCCAGGTGGCCGACGCAGAGTTCGCTGAACTTCCTCGCGAAGCCCTTGTAGATCTCCCAGTCGCTCCTGCTCTGCCAGGCCGGGTCGACGGCGGTGGACAGCGGGTGGATGAAGGGGTGCATGTCGCTGGTGTTGAGGTCGTTCTTCTCGTACCAGGTGGCGGTGGGCAGCACGATGTCCGAATACAGGCAGGTCGTGCTCATGCGGAAGTCCAGCGTGACCAGCAGGTCCAGCTTGCCTTCAGGGGCCTGGTCATGCCATACCACCTCGGTGGGCTTGGCCTCGTCCTTGCCCAGGTCCTTGCCCTGCACGCCGTGCGCCGTGCCCAGCAGGTGCTTGAGGAAGTACTCGTGGCCCTTGCCGGAGGAGCCCAGCAGGTTGGAGCGCCACACGAACATATTGCGCGGCCAGTTGACCGGGTGGTCCGGGTCCTCGCAGCTCATCTTCAGGCTGCCGTCCTTCAGTCCCTTGACCGTGTAGTCCTTCGGGTCCATGCCGGCGGCCACGGCGTCCTTCACGACCTGCAGCGGGTTGGTCTGCAGCTGCGGTGCGCTGGGCAGCCAGCCCATGCGCTCGGCGCGCACGTTGTAGTCGATCATGCTGCCGCCGAAGGTCTTCTTGTCGGCCAGCGGCGAGAGCACCTCGTCCATGCCCAGCTTCTCGTAGCGCCACTGGTCGGTGTGGGCGTAGAAGAAGCTGGTGCTGTTCATCTGGCGCGGTGGGCGGATCCAGTCCAGCGCGAAGGCCAGCGCGGTCCAGCCGGTCTGCGGGCGCAGCTTCTCCTGGCCCACGTAGTGCGCCCAGCCGCCGCCGCTCTGGCCGATGCAGCCGCACAGCATCAGCATGTTGATGATGCCGCGGTAGTTCATGTCGCTGTGGTACCAGTGGTTCATGGCCGCGCCGATGATGACCATGGACTTGCCGTGCGTCTTGTCGGCGTTCTCGGCGAACTGGCGCGCCACCGTGATGAGCTGCTGGCGCGGCACGCCGGTGATCTTCTCCTGCCAGGCCGGGGTGTAGGGCGTGTCCTCGTCGTAGTGCTGCGCGGCGTTCTCGCCCGGCAGGCCGCGGGCCACGCCCAGGTTGGCGGCCTGCAGATCGAACACGGTGGCCACCAGGGCCTCGCGTTTCTCGCCTTCCTTGCCCAGGCTGATGCGCGTCACCGGCACGGTGCGCAGCATCACGCTGCTGTTGCCGGCGCCGGCCGTGTTGTTGGGGAAGTGTTCGTGCGCGATGCCGCCGAAGTAGGGGAAAGCCACCTGCGCGGTGTCGCACTTCGCGCCGCCCTCCAGGGCCGACAGCTTGAGCTTGACGGTGTTGCCGTGGCGGCCTTCCTTGTCTTCCAGGTTCCACTTGCCGGTGTCGGCGCGGCCGTCCGGACCCCAGCGGAAGCCGATCGAGCCTTGCGGCAGAACGACCTTGCCGGACTCGTCAAAGGCCACGGTCTTCCACTCGGGGTTGTTGGCCTGGCCGAGCTTGCCGTTGAAGTCGGAGGCGCGCACGTAGCGGTCGGGCACCAGCAGGGTCTTGCCGTCCGGTCCCTGCTGCTCCTTGAGCATGACCAGCATGGGCAGGTCGGTGTAGCGGCGCGCGTAGTCGTCGAAGTAGGTGCTGGGCTTGTCGAAGTAGAACTCTTTCAGGATCACGTGGCTCATGGCCACCGCCATGGCGGCATCGGTGCCCTGCTTGGGGTGCATCCAGATGTCGGCCAGCTTGGAGATCTCGGCGTAGTCCGGGGTGACGGCCACCGTCTTGGCGCCCTTGTAGCGCACCTCGGTGAAGAAGTGGGCGTCCGGGGTGCGCGTCTGCGGCACGTTGGAGCCCCAGGCGATGATGTAGGTGGAGTTGTACCAGTCGGCCGATTCCGGCACGTCGGTCTGCTCGCCCCAGACCTGCGGGCTGGCCGGCGGCAGGTCGCAGTACCAGTCGTAGAAGCTCATGCACACGCCCCCCAGCAGCGACAGGTAGCGGCTGCCGGCGGCGTAGCTGATCATGGACATGGCGGGGATGGGCGAGAAGCCGATCACGCGGTCCGGGCCGTATTTCTTGACGGTGTAGATGTTCGCGGCGGCGATCATCTCGTTGACCTCGTCCCAGCTGGAACGGACAAAACCGCCCAGGCCGCGCACGCTCTGGTATTCCTTGCGCTTGGCGTTGTTCTCGGCGATCGTGGCCCAGGCTTCCACCGGTGAGTTGGTCAGGCGCGCCTCGCGCCAGAGCTTGAGCAGTCGGCCGCGCACCATGGGGTACTTCACGCGGTTGGCGCTGTAGAGATACCAGCTGTAGCTGGCGCCGCGGGCGCAGCCGCGCGGCTCGTGGTTGGGCATGTCCCAGCGCGTGCGCGGGTAGTCGGTCTGCTGCGTTTCCCATGTGACGATGCCGCCCTTGACGTAGATCTTCCACGAGCAGGAGCCCGTGCAGTTCACGCCGTGGGTGGAGCGCACGATCTTGTCATGCGCCCAGCGGTTGCGGTAGGCGTCTTCCCAGCTGCGGTCTTCGCCGGTGGTGACGCCGTGCTTGTCGGAGAAGTTCTCGCGCGGTTGCGAGAAGTAGCTCAGTCGGTCGAGAAAATGGCTCATGGTGGCCTCCAGTCAATTCGTTGGCGGGCAGGGTGTCAGGGGTTCTTCACATATGCGTTGCGCCGCAGGTAGAACCACCAGTTCAGGATCAGGCAGATGGCGTAGAAGGCGGCAAAGCCGTACATGGCCACCTGCGGGGTGCCGGCCTTGACCTGCGCGCCGATCACCACCGGCGCCACGAAGGCACCATAGGCGGCGACCGCCGAGGTCCAGCCCAGCACGGGGCCGGCCTGGGTGCGGTCGAAGATGACCGCGATGGTGCGGAAGGTCGAGCCGTTGCCGATGCCGCTGGCGGTGAAGAGCACCACGAACAGCAGCATGAAGGTGAGGAAATACTGCTCGGGCGTGGCCGACTGGTAGGCCTGCAGCATGATGTAGCCCACGGCGGCCGAGGCCACGACCATCACGGCGGAGATGATCTGCGTCACGATGGAGCCACCCACTTTGTCCGAGATCCAGCCGCCCACGGGGCGTACCGCCGCACCGACGAAGGGGCCGATCCAGGCGTAGGTCAGGGCGCTGGGGGCGTTGGGGTTCTTGGCATGCACCCAGGCGTTGGTGGCGGCGTCCAGCACGTGCGTGCTGCCGAAGATGACGGTGATCGCCAGGGGCAGGGCCATCGAGAAGCCGATGAAGGAGCCGAAGGTCACGATGTACAGCGCCGTCATCGACCAGGTGTGCTTGTCGCGGAAGATGGCGAACTGCTTGGCGATGTTTTCCTTCATGGGGCCGAAGGCGGCCAGCTTCATGGTGAACAGGGTGGCCACGATGATCAGCGGCATGGCCACCCACATGTTCAGCAGCCCCAGGCCGGTCGGCGCCGGCAGGTAGAGATACAGGCCCAGGATCGCGGGCGCGAAGCTCAGGGTGTAGAGCCAGGTGATCTTGAGGAAGGCGCCGAAGGTGCTGCCGATGCTGGGCGAGACCGTGCTCAGGTTGTTCATGCCGAACCAGGCCAGCACGGACAGGGGCACCAGCGAGATCAGCCAGGCAAAGCCGGCGTTCTGGATCCAGGTGGGGGTGCCGGCGGCGATCTTGCCGAAGATCCAGCCGCTGTCCTTCACCAGTGTCATGGGTTCGCCGCCGAAGGGGCCAAACAGGCTCATGGTCATCACGAAGGGGATGACGATCTGCATGGTCGTCACGCCAAAATTGCCCAGGCCGGCGTTCAGGCCCAACGCCGTGCCCTGCAGGCGCTTGGGAAAGAAAGTGCCGATGTTGGACATGCTGGAGGCGAAGTTGCCGCCGCCCACGCCCGACCACAGCGCCATGAGCTGGAACACCCACAGCGGCCAGTCCTTGTGCTGCAGGCAGATGCCGGTGCCGATGGCCGGCGCCAGCAGCATGGAGGTGGTGAGGAAGATGGTGTTGCGCCCGCCGGCCAGCCGGATCAGGAAGGAGGCCGGGATGCGCATGGTGGCGCCGGCCAGGCCCGCGATGGCGGTGAGCGTGAAGAGCTCGGCCTGGCTGAAGGGGAAGCCCAGGTTGAGCATCTGCACGGTGATGATGCCCCACATGCCCCAGACGGCAAAACCGCACAGCAGGGCAGGAATCGAGATCCAGAGGTTGCGGTAGGCGATGTGGCGCCCCGTGCTTTCCCAGAACTGTTCGTCTTCCGGGCGCCAGTCGGTGATGTCGGCCCGGCTGGTCTTGGTCGCATTGGTGGTGTTCATGTTGCGTCCTTGGTGGGATTCGGGAGTCAGCCCTTGAGGCTGAACGCGGTGGCCTTGGCGCCCATGACCTCGGTGCGGCGCACCTCGGTCCAGTACATCCAGATCAACGAGACCCAGACCACGCCGTACATCAGCATGAAGGCGCTGGAACGGATGCCCGTGAGGTCCATCAGCGCGCCGAACATGATGGGAAGGATGAAGCCGCCCATGCCGCCGGCCAGTCCGACGATGCCGCTGATGGTGCCGATGTTGCCGGGATAGTCATCGCTGATGTACTTGAACACGCTGGCCTTGCCAAAGGCGAAGGCAATGCCCAGCAGGAACATCAGTGCGGTGAACAGGTAGACGTTGAGGCCGATGTGGAAGGTTTTCGGGCCGCCGGCGGTCAGGATGGTGAAGTCGGTCTGCGGATAGGACAGCAGGAACAGGCAGATCCAGCTCACCCACATGACCCACCAGGTGACGGAGTGGGCGCCATACTTGTCGCTCAGCCAGCCGCCCACGGCACGCAGCACGCCGCCGGGCAGCGAGAAGCAGGCCGCCAGCAGGGCCGCGGCGCGGATGTCCAGGCCGTATTCGCCGACGTAGTACTGCACCATCCAGAGCGAAAGCGCCACGTAGCCGCCGAACACGATGCTGTAGTACTGGCAATACTTGAGCACCTTGGGATCCTTCAGCGCCTTGAGCTGGTCCATGAACTTCACGTTGCTCGACACCAGGTGGGCCGGGTCGCTGTGGGTGAAGAACCAGAACAGCAGCACTGTGCCCGCCATGATGGCGGCGTAGACCGTGGGCACCATGGTCCAGCCGAAGGCCACCACCAGCGCCGGCGCGATGAACTTGTTGACCGCCGCGCCCGAGTTGCCGGCGCCGAAGACGCCCATGGCGAACCCTTGCCGGTTCTTGGGGAACCAGCGCGCCACATAGGGCGTGCCGACCGAGAAGGAGCCCCCGGCCAGGCCCAGCACGAGGCCGATGGTCAGGAACTGCCAGTACTGGGTGGCATAGGCCATCAGCCAGATGGCCGGCACGGTGATGGCCATCAGCACCGTCATGACGATGCGCCCGCCGAACTTGTCGGTCCAGATGCCCAGCGGCACCCGCACCAGCGAGCCGCTGAGCACGGGCATGGCGGTGAGCAGACCGAATTCGGTCGCATTGAGGTTGAGCGTCTTCTTGATCGGAATGCCAATGACGGCAAACATCATCCAGACCATGAAGCACACGGTGAACGCCCAGGTGCTGGCGATGAGCACCGAGAGCGCTTGTCTGTTTCTGTCCATGTCACATCTCCTTGAGGTGTGGATGGACTGTAGAAAGCGGTGCTGCAATGCACCATCCTTCGGAGGTAGCGGCGAGGCCGGCCGGCATCCTCCGAAAGAACTAGGCCGGCGGCCTATTCGACATGGGCTTGAGGTGGATCAAACCCGGAGGCGGTCCGCCGCGGCCGGCCGTTCGCGGCGGCCGCGTCTGCGGCGCGATCGCGGCACTCAGGTTTCGGGCTGCGTCATCGGGGCCATGACCACCCGGTCACGCCCCAGATCCTTGGCGCGATAGAGCGCCTGGTCGGCTGCCAGCACCAGGGCGTCGGGCTGGGTATCCGCGGTGGGTACCATGACCGCGACACCGAGGCTGACGGTGACCTGGCCGATGGGGGAGCCCGCGTGGGCTTGCGCGATGCCATGCACCGCCAGGCGGATCGAATCGGCCAGCGCCACGGCCGCGTCGGCATCGATTTCCGGGACGATCATGGCGAACTCTTCACCGCCGTAGCGGGCCGCCAGGTCCCCCGCCCGGCGTGCCTTGGCTTGCAGTGCCGTGGCCACGGCCCGCAGGCAGGCGTCACCGGCCTGGTGCCCGTAGAGGTCGTTGAAATGCTTGAACCAGTCGACATCCAGCAGGAGCAGCGCCAGGCTGTGTCCCTGGCGCTGGCCGCGCGACCATTCATGGAGGAGGACCTGATCGAACTGGCGCCGGTTGGCCAGGCCCGTCAGGCTGTCCGTGATGGACAGGGCTTCCAGCTTGCGGTTGGCCTCGATCAATTGCGTCTGCGCGTCGCGCAGGGCCGTGACATCGCGCATATGCCAGATGCGGCCGCGCCGGCCATCGCCGTACTCGAAGGGAATGAAGTCCCGCATCAGCGTGCGCCCGTTCTTCAGCACCAGTTCCGCGCCGAGGATCGGGACTCCCGCCTTGATGATCTCCTGGAGACGGCGCACCGTCGCGTCGGGCTCCGTGTACATCTGGCTGATCCTGAGCATGATGTTGCGGGAATCGAAGCCGATGAAGGACTCCGGCGGGGCGTCGATCGAGTACATGGTGCACAGCTGCTGGTTCGCGTACTCGACCTTGCCATCGTGATCGACGACCAGGATGCCGTCATGCAAGGACGTCAGCAGCGCACGAAAGAGCACCTCCGATTCGGTGCGCTGCGTCTGCGGTGCGGCGTCCGAGGTCCGGAGTCTGGCAGTGGTTGATTTCTCAGGCATGCGCTTGTCGTGTCCTCGCCGGGAGGGCTACCCCAACAGGCAGATGGTATCGCGGCAAGCAGGCGGGGCGCCTGCCGGGTGGCGGCAAGGGCGTGCAAAACGCCGCTTTGTGTCGAAAACTGCCGGCCCCGCCGGCGCGTCAGAGCGGCGCGCGCCGTGCCAGCGCGAGCGGTGCCACGCCCGTGCGGGTCTGGAGAGTCTCCTCGTCCGGGCCGCAGGCGTCGTCCGCCAGCACCTCATTCAGGTAGGCGAGTTCGCTGGCGATCCAGAGCAGCGCCAGCAGGACACCGATCTTCCAGAGGCGCTCGAAAGTCATGACGCGGGTCAGCCACCGCCACAGGCGCGTGACGGCGCCCGGATTTTCTTCAGACATGTTCTTGACAACAAAACGGGAACGGGCTGCATTGTCGCCGCTCGCCGGCGTCTGCGCACGGAGCGCGGCCGGCACCCGCAGGCGGGCCGCGCGCATCACGGCGCGGGTTCCTGCCAGTGCGCCCGCGCCCAGCGTTGCAGGCGCGGGCGCAGGCGCAGGAACAGCCGGTAGCCCAGTTCGAGCAGCCAGGACAGGGGCGGCAGCAGCGCCAGCCAGCCCAGCGCGCGCCAGCCGGGCAGGCTGCGCCACAGGCGGGCGAAGGCGGCGGCACCGCTGTACAGGCGCCCCCGGGCGTCGCGCACATGGAAGCGCCGCAGGGCCGCGGCACAGGACAGGTCGCTGCCGGTCGGGGCGCCGGCGCTGACGTCATGCCAGGCCAGGTGCTCGGCGCCGCGCAGGCGTTGGTAGAGCGCGATCTCACGCCGGCACAGCGGGCAGCTGCCGTCGTAGTAGACGGTCACTTCAGGGAGCGGGCTCGGGTGCATGGGGCGGCATCATGCCGCGCCTGGGCGCCCGGCTGCGGGCCCGACGCACAAGCCCCGTGCGGCGCAGGGGGTTTCGCCGGACGCGCGCCGGCCTCAGCGCACGCCGGCGTTGGCCGCCAATACGGCCGCCTGCACGCGGGTGCTCACATCCAGCTTGCGCAGCACATGCTGCACGTGGATCTTGACGGTGGTCTCGGCGATGCCGAGTTCGGCGCCGATCTCCTTGTTGCTGGCGCCGCGGGCGATGCTGCGCAGGATGTCGCGCTCGCGCGGGGACAGGCTTTCCAGCAGCGCGGCGGCCGGGCTGGTGGCTGCGGGCGAGGCAGCGGCTGTCTCGCCCTTGAGGGCGGCAACGAGCTTGCTGGTCATCTCGGGTGCCACCACGTTCTCGCCGCGCATGGCGTTGCGGATGGCGGTGGCCAGGGCCTCGCCCTCGATGGTCTTGAGCAGGTAGCCGGCGGCGCCGGCCTTCAGCGCCGCGCTCAGGTCCTGCTCGTCCTCGCTCACCGTGAGCATGAGTACACGCGCCCTGGGCACGGCCTCGCGCAGGGCGGGCAGGGCGTCGACGCCGCGCACGCCGGGCAGGTGGTTGTCCAGCAGGATCAGGTCCGGTTGCAGCTCCTGCGCGCGGCGCTGGGCCTCGCCGGCGTCGGCGGCATCCCCAACGACTTCGAATTGGGGATCGCGGGCCAGCAGGGCGGTGAGGCCGCGGCGAAAGAGGGTGTGGTCGTCGACCACCAGGATGCGGATGGTGTCAGCTCGGGGCATGTTCCAGGGGCGGGGCGGGGGAGAGGGCGGCCGGTGGGACGCTGGCGGCGACCAGATGCGCGGGCAGTGTCAGCACCACCGAGGTGCCGGCGCCGGGGGTGGAGATCACGTCGAGCCGGGCGCCGATGCGTTCGGCGCGCTCGCTCATGATGCGCAGGCCGACGTGGCTGTCGTCGATGCCGGCCTCGCTGTCGAAGCCGCTGCCGTCGTCGCGCACCTCGAAGCGCCATTCGGGCTGTTGCTGCACGTCCAGCCAGACCTGGGAGGCGCGGGCGTGCTTGCGCACATTGGACAGCGCCTCCTGCACGATGTGCAGCACCTGGATCTGCAGGTCCGGCGCCAGCGGCAGGCCGTGGCCCTGCACCTGCAGGTGGGCCTTGAGGCCGCTTTGCAGCTCGAACTTGTGCAGCGTGGTGGTGAGGGCGGTCTCGATGTCCTCGGTGTTGGTGCGGGTGCGGAAGTGCAGAAGCAGCTCGCGCACGTCGCCGTAGCTCTCGCGCACGCCGGCGTCGATCTCTTCCAGCACGCGGGCCATGGCCTCGCGGTCGCCGGCGGCAAGGGCGTCGCGCATCAGCTGCACCTGGATCTTCAGGAAGGCCAGCGACTGGGCAATCGAGTCATGCAGCTCGCGTGCCAGCAGGTTGCGCTCCTGCGCCACGGCGGCTTCCATCTCCAGCGCATTGAGGCGCAGGTTCTCCATGGCACTGGCCAGATGGCTGGTGAGGGCCTCGAACAGCGAGCGTTCGGCGCCGGAGGGCGTGACCTTGGCGTGGAAGAACAGGTCCACTTCGCCCATGAGCCGCTCGTGCAGCCGCACGGGGACGGTGACGAGCGTCTCGAAGCCGGCCTTGCCGCACAGGCGCTCGCGGGCGTCGCCCAGCGCGTGGATGGGGATGACACGCAGGCCCGCCGTGCCGGGCGCCGCGCCGCAATCGCAGTCGCCTCGGTGGATGCAGTGCTCGGCATCCACCATCTCGGCGGGCAGGCCGTGGGCTGCCAGCATGAGGTAGCGCTGGTTGGCCTGGTCGGACCAGCGCAGCGTGACGCCGTCGGCATGGGCGATGTGCATGATGTTGTGCGCGAAGCCCTGGGCCAGCTCGTCCAGCGAGGTGGCGCGGCTGACCAGGGTGGTGACCTGGTACAGGTTTTCCAGCCGCTCGCGCTTTTCCTCCAGCTCGGCGGTCTTCTCGGCCACCTTGGCTTCCAGGTGGCGGTACATGGACTGCAGGTGGGCCGCCATGTCGTTGAAGCCGGCGGCCAGGGTGCCGAATTCGTCGCTGCTGTCGTGGTTCACGCGGGCGGCGAAATCGCCGCCCAGGATCTTCTCGATGGCCTGCTTGAGCTGGCCCACCGGCTCCAGCACCAGCGACTGGCCCACATAGAGCATGACGACCGCGCCCAGGACGACGAGCACCATCATCGAGGTCTGCAGCAGGTGCAGGATGGCGGTCCAGCGCGAGATGTGGGCCTCGATGCCCATCACGAAGCTGTCGATGTGCTCGACGAAACGGATGGTGTGGGCACGCAGGCCGGCCTGCGCGACGCCCGAGACCAGCAGGGGCCGGAAGCTCTGCCAGTCGCGTTCGATGAGTGCAAAGCGGGCCTGTACCGTGTCGTCCCAGGGCACGAACAGCGGCCGTTCGGGGTCGCCGTGGCGCAGCACCGCCAGGCTGGACTCGAACTTCTGCACCAGCTCCGGCAGCTCGGCAGGCTGCCCGGTGCTCAGCGTGAGGGCCAGGCGGTAGGTCTGCATGCGCATGCGCCCGGCCTCGTTGACGGCGGCCGCGCCGCCGTCCAGCTGCCAGGACACCCACAGGGTGGCGGCGGTGGCCAGCAGGGCCAGCAGCAGGAAGGGCGTGCCCGCCAACGCCAGTTTGGCGCCCAGACTGCGTTGCTTGGACCGTGTCATGGTGTGCTTTTTCCTGCCCCGGAGTGTGCCTGCAAACGGTGGAGGCGCTGGATCCGAATCTTGATCTGGATCATGACGGCATGCAATAGCCGCCGTGAATGGCCGCCGTGCTGGCGGACCGAAGACCCTACGGCCGGGTGCGGTCTGGCGTTGGCATTTGGCAGGCGACGCTCTAGACTGAGGCGCACCGGCACAGGCGGGACCCAGGAGACTCAGGCATGGAACTGCTCAGGCACGACATCGAGACCGAATTCCCCGAACTCAAGGGCCAGATCGAAGCCCTCAGGCGTACCAACGCCCCCTTCGCCCGCTTCTATGACGGCTATGAGCAGGTGAATCGCACCATCCGCAAGGTCGAGATGGGCGGCGCGGCCATGACGGAGGGCGAGCTGGAAGAGCTGAAGAAGCAGCGCCTCAAACTCAAGGACGACATGGTGCGCCTGCTGCGCGCACGCTGAGGCGCAAGCCGGGCGCGGTGCCCGGCGTCAGGCGCGCACGTCGGCCACCGGCTCCTGCCCGAAATCCGGCCGGTGCAGGAAGGCCAGCACCTTGCGCGCCGCGGTCTCGGGGCTGTCGAGCTGGCTGCCGCTCTTGAGCTGCTCGAAGCGGCCGCGGTCAGGGAAGGCCGCCGCGTCGGCGCTGCGCAGCTGCACCTGCATGTCGGTATCGATCACGCCGGGGGCGAGCGAACACACCCGCGCGCCGCCGGGCTTGCGCGCCTCTTCCAGCGCCAGGCAGCGCGTGTAATGGTCCATGCCGGCCTTGGCCGCGCAGTAGACGGCCTGCGAGGCCATGGGGCGGCGGCCCAGGCCGGAGGAGATGTTGAGGATGCGGCGCGGCACGGCCCAGCCCTCGGTGGCGGCCAGGAAGGCGGCGCTGAGCGCCATGGGCGCCTCCAGGTCCACGCGCAGGGCCTGGACGAGGTCATCGAGTTCGATCGCCGACAGCGGCGCAATGTGCGGGATGACACCGGCGTTGTTGATCAGTGTGGCGCTGGCGCAGCGCAGGCCGGGCTTGCCCAGCCACTGGTGCAGCATGCCGCCGGCCTCGCGGCTGTGGGCCAGGTCCAGCGGCCACTGCTCCAGCGGGCAGCCGGCCTGTGCGGCCTCGGCGGCCAGGGTGGCGCTTTCCTTGCGCGCGATGCACAGCAGGCGGTGGCCCGGTTGCAGCAATTGCCGCGCCATCGCCAGGCCCATGCCGCGCGAAGCGCCGGTGAGGATGTAGAGATGCGGGTCGGCCATGGGGGTCTCCATCAGAAGGGTGGCGGGCTGCGCCAATGTTTGGCGGCGCCGTCCAGCGGGTGCTGCAGGGACAGCGCGCTGGCATGCAGCAGCAGGCGCGCACTGCGCGCCTGGGTCGGTGCGTCAGCATACAGCGCATCGCCCAGGATGGGGTGGCCGATCGATTGCAGGTGCACGCGCAGCTGGTGCGAGCGGCCGGTGACGGGCTCCAGCTCCAGCCGCGTCTGCGCCCGGCCCTGGGCATCGGTCTCGTGCGCCAGCACGCGCCAGCGCGTCAGGCTGGGCTTGCCGCGCGCGTCCACGATCTGGCGCGGGCGCTGGGGCCAGTCGGTCATCAGGGGCAGGTCGATCTCGTGCCAGTCGCCGTCGGCGCCCTGCAGGTGGCCCGCCACCACGGCCACGTAGCGCTTGTGCACCTGGCGCGCCTCGAAGGCCATGCTGAGCTGGCGCTGCATGCCGGCGCCGCGCGCCATCAGCAGCAGGCCCGAGGTGGCCATGTCCAGCCGGTGCACGATGAGGGCGTCGCCCCAGCGGGCCTGCGCACGCACGGCGGCGCAGTCCTGCTTGTCGGCCCCGCGCCCGGGTACCGAGAGCAGGCCGGCCGGCTTGTCGAGCACCAGCAGCGCGTCGTCCGCATGGACACAGGCGATGTCCAGCATCACAGGTTCTCAGCGTCGGCGTTCGCCCTGGATCAAACGCTGCACGGTGTCGCACAGCTCGGCCACGTCATTGGGCTTGTGGATCAAGGCCAGGGCGCCGGCAGCGCGGGCGTTGGCCTCGATCTCGGGCGTCACGTAGCCCGAGGCCAGCGCCATGGGCAGCCTGGAGTTGATCTGGCGTGCCTCGTTGAGCACGTCGACGCCGCTGAAGCCGGGCATGTTGTAGTCGGTGACCAGCAGGTCGTAGTCGTCCGGTTGCTCGCGCAGGGCGGCCAGCGCGACCTGCGGGTCGGTGTAGACGCTGACCTTGAAGCCGCGCCGGCCCAGCACGCGCTTGACGAGGAAGGCCAGGGCCTGGTCGTCGTCCACGTAGAGCACGTGGTGGCCAAAGCCCATGGCGGTCTGCATCTGCACGGTCTCGGCCGGGGCCGGGGCCACCTCGGCCGCGGCCGCAGGGAAGTACAGGATGAACACGCTGCCCTCGCCGGGGGTGCTGCTCACGTCCACCGTGCCCAGGTGCGTGCGCATGACGCCATGCACCACGGCCAGGCCCAGGCCGGTGCCCTGGCCCACGGGCTTGGTGGTGAAGAAGGGCTCGAAGATGCGTTCCAGCGTTTCCGGGTCCATGCCGCTGCCACTGTCGCGCACGGCCAGTGTCACGTAGGGGCCGCCGGCCAGGCGCAGACGCTGGCATTCGGCGGGATCGGGTTCGAGGCTGTCGAGTTCGATGGTGACCGCGCCGCGCGCGCCGCCGATGGCGTGGATGGCGTTGGTGCACAGATTCACCAGGGCCTGCTCCACCTGGGTGGCATCGGCCAGCACGGGCGGCGCGCTCTTGAGGCGCACCTGCAGCTCCACATTGGGGGGCAGGGTGACCTTGAGCAGGCGCACCGCGTCGCGCGCCACCTCGGCCAGCTGGATCGGATGGCGTTGCGGTGTCTCGTTGCGGCTGAAGGTCAGGATCTGGCGCACCAGGTCGCGCCCGCGCTTGCCGGCTTTTTCGATCTCGGCCAGGCTGACCTGCACCGGCGAATCGGCGCCCACGTCCTGGCGCGCCAGCGTGACGTTGCCCAGGATGGCGCCCAGGATGTTGTTGAAGTCGTGCGCGATGCCGCCGGCCATGGTGCCCATGGCCTGCATCTTGTGCGCTTCGCGCAGCTGCGCCTCCATCTGTTTGCGTGCCGTGAGGTCGCGCGCAAAGACGGTGGTGATGTCGCCGTCGCCCTCGGGCTGGCGCTCGCGCGAGACGCTGACCTCCAGCGCCAGGGTGCGGCCGTCGGCGGTACGCCCGCTGACCTCGCCCAGCACCGCCTGGGTCGAGACCTGGGTGGCGGCGATGGCCCCGATGGCCTCGGGCAGGAAACGCGCCAGCGAGGTCTTGAGCGCCTGCTCCGGCGGGCAGGCAAACAGCGCCGCGGCGGCCGGGTTGAAGACGGTGATGTGCTGGGCGCCGTCGACGCAGATGATGGCGTCCAGCGAGGAGTTGATGATGGCCCCCAGGCGGTTTTCCGACAGGCGCAGTTCCTCGTTGCGCTGCTGCAGGGCCAGCGCGCTTTCCTGCAGGGCGCGCCGGCGCTCCTGCAGCGCGCGCCGCTCCGTCAGCAGCGGCCCCTGGTCGATGACGGCGCAGATGAAATGCGTCAGGTCCTTCTGCTGCGAGTACTGGATGCGCGCGATGTGCAGGTCGCCGGTGAAGCGGCTTTCCAGGCCGCTGGAGAACACCACCTCGGTGGTGTCGCTGTGGCCCTGGAGCTTGGCCTCGTCCAGGGCGTGCTGCACACGTTCCACGTGGTCGGGGGTGACCACGGGCAGCAGGAAGTTGAGTGGCGGGTCCGACTCCTTGGGGCGGAAGAGCCGCAGCGCCATGGCATTGCTCTGCTCCACCATGCCGTATTCGTCGACCACCATCAGCGCCAGCGGCACGTTGGAGAACAGCGACTCGAAGCGCTCCGAGGCGCCCTCGGCCGCGATGCGGCTGTACTCCAGCGCGCTGTTCTGCGCCTCCAGCTCGGCCTGGTAGGCACGCAGGTCTTCGATCAGTTTGGGCAGGGCCCGGCGGTCCAGGTCGGAGGCCACGGGTTCAGAAACCGGATTTGTTGGTGAACCAGAAGCTGACGATGGGCGCCGTCGGATCGTCGAAGGAGGCGCCCAGGGCCATCTCGCCCTTGTCCAGCAGCACGCATTCCTGGCGGCGCAGCGAGATCACGGCGCGCGAGCCGGCGAAGCGCACCCAGGTGCCGTAGCTGCTGATGTCGGACAGCACGAACAGGTCGCCGCGGCGGTCCAGCCGCGCGTGCAGGCGGGAGACACGCGGGTCCAGCACCGCGAAGTGCGCGTCGTTGCCGCGGCCCATGAAGACCGGCATGTCGCCGGCCTCGAACAGGCCTTTCTGGTCGCGCCAGGTCAGCTCGATGGTGCTGGGCAGGCGGCTGCTGGGCGCACCCAGCGTGTCCAGGCCGGCGGCCATGGTCAGGAAGTCGGAAGCGGTGTCGCGCTGCCAATCGATGCGGTAGACGCTCATCGGCTCGCTCTTGCCGCGGATGTCCATCGGCCCGAGGTTGCGGAAATGGATGTCCTCGTCGTGCGGCAGGGCGTCGATCACGCTCTCGGAGGCGAAGATCTGGTCGCCGCCGGAGAGGTCGCTCAGGCGCGAGGCCACGTTGACGGCGTCGCCGAAGCAGTCGCCGTCCTGCTCGACCACCTCGCCGCGCGCCATCCCGATCTTGATCTTCATCTGGTCGCCGCCGGGCACGCTGCTGTGGCGCTCGCGGTGCGAGCTCTGCAGCTCGATGGCGGCCAGCACGGCGCCGGGGTTGTACTCGAAGGACAGCAGCACACCATCGCCGAGGTACTTGATGACGCGGCCGCCGCGCGCCTGGCACAGCTTGCCGATCCAGTGGGTGGTCCGGGTGACCACCTCTGCCGCCCGGCTGTTGCCCAGCGCCTCGAACAGGCCGGTGCTCCCGGTCAGGTCGGCGAAGACAATGGTGAGTTCAGCCATGCGGTGGAAATAAGACGGTTGGAAGCAGGGTTTTGAATATTATCGCCGGCTGCGATGGGCCTGGCCCGGTCCACGCCGGACTTGCTTGACCAGACTCAAGAATAAGGGCTGTGGCGCCGGGCCGGGAAGAGGGGCGCCCCGAACGCCAGGGGCGGATGTGTAAGATGCCGTAACCGTGCCCCGCGCAGGCGGGCCTTTCCTTCCGAGAGGGCGCAGTCCATGGGTATCGATCCGACCATCGTCCAGAACGTCGCAGAGCGCATGCGCGCCGAGGTGCTGCCGCGCGCCAACCCCTCGCCCTCGCCCTCGCTCAAGCTCGATCCGGCCATCATCCAGAAGATTGCACAGAAGGTGCCGATCTTCGCCGGCATGGGCCAGGCGGCGCTGCTGGCGACGCTGGCGACGGGCGAGCATTTCTCGGTGCAGACCGGCGAAGCCGTGTTTCGCGAAGGCGATATGGGCAACTCCTTCTATGTGCTGATCGCGGGCGACGTCGCGGTGGAGAAACAGCGCGACGGCAAGCCCGTGGAACTCAAGCGCCTGGGCCCGGGTGAATGCTTCGGCGAGATGGCGCTGGTGGGCAACGACGTGCGCTCGGCCACGGTGCGCGCCCTGGGGCCGGTGGTGGCCATGCGCTTTTATCGCGAGCTGATCGACGCCCACCCGGAAGGCGCCTCCATCATCTACCGCAACATCGCGCGCATCCTGGCCGCGCGCCTGGGCGAGTCCAGCGTGATGCTGGCGGACCTGAAGCAGCGCGACACCGCCGCCTGAGCGCCGGGCGCGCATCACGCAGCCGCATTGCGCCAGGGCGCCAGCAGCGTCGCAATCTCGTCCAGTTGCCGCACGGTGGTCACCCCCTCGATGGCGCGGCGGTGCAGGGCCGGATGGCTGCCGCCCGCCCACAGCTGCACGGCCGCCGGCAGGCGCTCCCGCAGTTCCTGCAGATCGCGCAGCAGCAGCAGCGGGCTGAAGGCCGGACTGAAGCTCAGGCCCACGATCTGTGCCCGGTTGGCCGCGGCGGCGCGCACGATCTCGTCCACCGGGGTCTGCGCGCCCAGCGAGATGCACTCGCAGCCTTCCAGCGTCAGCATCACCTCGGCCATCAGCAGGCCCAGCACATGGGACTCGTGCGGGAAGGTGGCCAGCAGCACCCGGGGCATGCCCGGGCGCGGCAGGATGGCCGTGCTGCCCAGCGCGCTGCGCAGCACGGCGACCACGCTTTCGGTGTACGTGTGCTCCTCGAACACCTGGATCTCGCCGCGCATCCAGGCCTCGCCGATCTGCACGTTCAGCGGCGCCAGCACCTCGGTCAGGAAGCGGCCCAGGCCCAGGCGCATGACGTTCTGGTTCAGGGTGCGCCGCAGCGCCAGCGTGTCGTGGCCACGCACCAGGGCCAGCAGGGCCTGCAGTTCGGGGCTGGCGGGTGCGGCGGCGTCGGTGGGCGCCGCCTGCTGCGTCAGCTGCTGCAGTTCCTCCAGCGGCAGCGGCACGACCCGGCCCGGGCGCAGGCCGGCGCCCAGCAGGCGCGCGATCAGGCGCAGGCGCTCCACCTGCGCGGGCGGGTAGAGGCGCTCATCGTAGGCGTCACGGACCGGCTGCGGGAAGCCGTAACGGCGTTCCCAGACCCGCAGGGTGTCCTTGGCCAGGCCGGTATCGCGTTCCACGGCGGCAATGGACAGGCCTGCCGCAGCCTCGGCGGCACGCGCCGTCATATCTGACTCGACTTCATGGTCTTTCAAGATTTTTCATTTTGTCTAGGACAAAACAGGATATTCTGCCGAACAGTCGCAATATTAGCGGGATATACAGATGTTTGTCCATGTCAAAGAAAGAAGCCCCGGGAGCCAGCCGGCGGAACACCGGGGGCGGATGCGGGTGGCCGTCGTCGGCTCCGGCATCTCCGGCCTGGGTGTCGTGCATGCGCTGCAGGGGCGGGCCGACCTGACCCTGTTCGAGGCCGGCAGCTACTTTGGCGGCCACACGCACACCGTGGACATCACCCTGCCCACGGCCCAGGGCCCGGTGAGCTGGGGCGTGGACACCGGCTTCCTGGTCTTCAATGAGCGCACCTATCCCAATCTGATCCGCCTGTTCGCCGAACTCGGCGTGGGCACGACCAAGACCGACATGTCCTTCTCGGTGCAGTCGCGCGATGCGCGCGGCGCTCGCCTGGAGTGGAACGGCGCCACCTTGGACACCGTGTTTGCCCAGCGGCGCAACCTGCTGAACTGGCGCTTCCTGCGCATGCTGCGCGAAGTGCTGCGCTTCAACCGCCTGGCCACGGCGCTGGCCGAGGCCGGCGCCGACGCCCAGCTCGCGCAGCCGCTGGGTGCCTGGCTGGACGTGCACCGCTTCAGCGCCGAATTCCGCGACTGGTACTTCCTGCCCATGATGGCCTGCATCTGGAGCTGCCCGACGGCGCAGATGCTGGCATTTCCGGTCTCCACCATGATCCGCTTCTGCCACAACCACGGCCTGATCCAGGTGAACGGCCGTCCCCAGTGGTGGACCGTGCCCGGTGGCGCGCGCCGCTATGTGGAGAAGATCGTGGCCGGCATCGCCGACAAGCGCCTGAACACGCCGGTGTGGGCCATCGACCGCGATGCGCAGGGCGTCACCGTGCACTCCGACCGCGGCGCCGAGCGCTTCGACCAGGTGGTGCTGGCCACCCATTCGGACCAGGCCCTGGCCCTGCTGCGCGAACCCAGCGCCGACGAGCGGCGCGTGCTGGGTGCCATTCGTTACCAGCCCAACCGTGCCGTGCTGCACACCGACGCCAGCGTACTGCCGGCCAGCCGCCGTGCCTGGGCCGCCTGGAACTACGAACGGGCCGCCGCGCCCGAGCAGGAGGGCAGCCGCGTCTGCCTGCACTACCTGCTCAACCAGCTGCAGCCGCTGCCTTTCGAGCAGCCGGTGGTGGTGACGCTCAACCCCTTGCGCGAGATCGCGCCCGAGCAGGTGCTGGGTGACTTCGAGTACGCCCACCCGGTGTTCGATCTGGCCGCGATCGCCGCCCAGCAGGAACTGCCGGCCCTCCAGGGCCTGCAGCGCACCTGGTTTGCCGGCGCCTGGGCCGGCTACGGCTTTCATGAGGACGGCCTCAAGGCCGGCCTGGGCGTGGCGCAGCAGCTGCTGTCCATGCAGGCTCTGCAGAGGCCGGCATGAAGACCGAGCTGCGCGTCGGCAATGTGCCGCTCATCGGCTTCGGGCAGGTGCGCCACACGCGCCTGCGCCCGGCGCGCCACGCCTTCGACTACGCCACTTTCTTCCTGCTGCTGCCGCTGCGCAGCATGCGCGCGCACGGCGCAGGTCCGCTGGCCTGCAATCGTGCCGCCTGGCTGAGCTTTCACGACGCCGATCACGGCGACGGCCGCGGCCCGCAGCAGGGCGGCGCGCTGGCCTGGATGGAGGAGCTGCTGGCGGCGCACGGCATCCATGATGCCGATGGCGAGATCTGGCTGCACTGCTACCCGCGCGTGCTGGCTTATGCCTTCAAGCCGGTGAGCTTCTGGTACTGCCACCGCGCCGACGGCACGTTGCGCGCCATCGTGGCCGAAGTCAACAACACCTTCGGCGAACGCCACTGCTACCTGCTGGAGCAGCCGCGCTACGGCGCCGAACTGCGCGCCACCAAGGTCTTCCATGTCTCGCCGTTCTGCCGTGTCGAGGGCGAGTACGTCTTTCGCTTCATGCGCACCGTGCGCGATGGGGTGACCCACACCGTGGTGCGCGTGGACCTGCACGACGCGCAGGGCGCGCTGCTGCAGACCAGCATCAGCGGCGTGCTGCAGCCCTACACCCGCGACAGCGCGGGCCGCGCGCTGTGGCGCCAGCCGCTGATGACGCTGGCCCTGATCGCCCATATCCACTGGCAGGCGCTGCGCCTGTGGCGCAAGCGTGTGCCCTTCTTCCGCAAGCCGGCCCCGCCGGCGGATTTCGTCACCCGATCCCACCCCCTCTGAGTCCCCGTGATGAACACCACCACCGCCCCTCGCCTTGTCCTGCCGCGCAGCGCACCCGCTGCCGCCCGCACCGTACTGCGCCTGCTGGAGCGTCTGCAGCACGGCACGCTCACGCTGCAGCTGCCCGATGGCAGCCTGCGTTATTACGGCAATGGCCAGCCACCGGCCGCGGCCATCAGCGTGCACGACTGGTCGGTCTTCGGCGCCGCGCTCAAGTCGGGTGACATCGGCTTTGCCGAGAGCTACCGCGATGGCCACTGGAGCACGCCGGACCTCGCCGCGCTGCTGCGCCTGTTCATCCACAACCGCCAGCAGCTGGAAGACGTGGTCTACGGCAACTGGCTGGGCGGCCTGCTGTACCGCCTGCGTCACCTGCTGCACCGCAATACCAAGACCAACAGCCGCAAGAACATCCACGCCCACTACGACCTGGGCAATGCCTTCTACCGCCTCTGGCTGGACGAGACCATGAACTACTCCGCCGCCTGGTTCGAGGGCGGGCACGAGGGCGACATGGTCAGCGCGCAACGCGCCAAGGTGGCGCGCGCGCTGCGCATGACCGGCGTACAGCCGGGCGACCGCGTGCTGGAGATCGGCTGCGGCTGGGGCGCACTGGCCGAGATGGCGGTGAGCGACTTCCAGGCGCGCATCACGGGCGTCACGCTCAGCACCGAGCAGCTGGCCTGGGCGCAGGACCGCGTGGGCCGCCTCGGCCCGGAGGCGGCCACCCGCGCCGACCTGCGGCTGCAGGACTACCGCGACATCGATGACGGCCCCTACGACGCCATCTGCTCCATCGAGATGGTGGAGGCGGTGGGACGCGAATACTGGCCGACCTACTTCGAGACGGTCAGCCGCCTGCTGCGCCCGGGCGGGCGCGCCTGCATCCAGAGCATCGTCATCGACGACCGCCTGTTCGAGCGCTACGTCCGCTCCACCGACTTCATCCAGCAGTACATCTTCCCCGGCGGCTGCCTGCCCTGCCCGACGGAGTTCCGCCGCCAGGCCGCGGCCGCCGGCCTGCGCGTGGCCGACGAGCTGTGCTTCGGCGCCGACTACGCCGAGACCCTGCGCCGCTGGCGCCGCCAGTTCCTGGCCGAGCGCGGCCGCATCCTGCAACTGGGCTTTGACGAAAGGTTCATGCGTCTATGGGAGTTCTACCTCGCCTATTGCGAAGCCGCGTTCGACGAAGCGAACATCGACGTCGTCCAGTACACGCTGCAAAAAGTCTAGTGCTCGCACTCCTGTGCGCCGGCGCCGCCCTGCTGCGCGCCGAGCCCCTGCCGGCGGCGGCGCCGACCCCGCTGGCTGAGCTGCGCGCGGCCGGCAGCGGCAGCTACACCTGGTGGGGCTTCACGGTCTATGAGGCCAGCCTGTGGGTGGCGCCGGGCTTTGACGCCGCCGACCTTGCGCGCCAGCGCTACGTGCTGGAGCTGAAATATGCGCGCGCCTTCAAGGGCAGCGATATCGCGCAACGCTCGCAGGACGAGATGCGGCGCATCGGGACCTTCAGCGAAGCGCAGGGCCAGCGCTGGCTGCAGGCCATGCAGCGCGCCTTTCCCGATGTGCGGCCGGGCGACCGGCTGCTGGGTGTGCACGAGCCGGGGCGCGGCGCGCAGTTCTACGCCAACGGCCGGCCGACGGCGGAGATAACCGACACGCGCTTTGCCGAGCTGTTCTTCGGCATCTGGCTGTCGGAACAGACCTCGGCGCCGCAGCTGCGCCTGGCGCTGCTGGGGCCGGCCCTGGCAGGGTCGGGGCGCTGAGCCATGCAGGCGGCTGCGAACTCCGCGCTGCCCGGCGCCCAGGCCTGGCGCTATGGCCTCATGGGCCTGCCGCTGGCCTTTGTCGCCTTGCCGCTGTACGTGCTGCTGCCCAACCATTACGCACGCGAATTCGGCCTGCCGCTGGCCACGCTCGGCACCTTGCTGCTGATCACCCGCCTCCTGGACGCCGTCATCGACCCGCTGCTGGGACGCGCCTGCGACCACCTCTTTCGCCGCTCGGCCGGCGCGGTGCTGCGCGCCGCCGCGCTGGCCTGCGTGCTCATGGGGGCCGGCTTTGCGGCGCTGTTCTTTCCCCCGGTACAGGGCCGGGATGCGCTGCTGGCCTGGAGTGCGTTGTGGCTGGTGCTGACCTACGCCAGCTACAGCGCCGTGATGCTGGCGCACCAGTCCTGGGGCGCGCTGTTCGCCGGTGATGCCCTGCAGCAGGGGCGCCTGGCGGCCTGGCGCGAGGGGCTGGGCCTGGCGGGTGTGCTGCTGGCCTCCGTGCTGCCCCTGTGGTGGGGCCTGCGCGGCACGGTGCTGCTGTTCTGGCTGGCGCTGCTGGTCGCATGGTGGAGCTGGCGCCACGCGCCACGCCCCTCCGTGGCGAGCGCCGCGCCGGTCCCGGCCGCGGCAGTCTGGCTGCCCTGGCGCCGCGCCGGGTTCCGGCGCCTGCTGGCGGTCTTTGTCCTCAACGGCATCGCCAGCGCGGTGCCGGCCACGCTGGTGCTGTTCTTCGTGCAGGACCGTCTGCGGGCACCGCCGGCGCTGGAGCCGCTGTTTCTTGGTGGCTACTTCCTCAGTGCGGCATTGTCCCTGCCGCTGTGGCTGCGCGCCGTGCGTCGCTTCGGCCTGGCGCGCAGCTGGCTGGCCGGCATGCTGCTGGCGGTGGCGGTGTTCGGCTGGGCCGGTGCGCTGGGAGCGGGCGATGCCATGCCCTTTCTGCTCATCTGCGGGCTGTCGGGCGTGGCGCTGGGGGCGGACCTGGTCATGCCGGCCGCCCTGCTGGCCGGCCTGATGGCGCGCAATGGCGACCTGGGCCAGACGCAGGGCGCCTATTACGGCTGGTGGAACTTCGCCACGAAGGCCAACCTGGCCCTGGCGGCCGGCCTGGCGCTGCCGCTGCTGGCGCATTTTGGTTACACACCGGGCGCGCAGACATCACAGGCGCAACTTGCGTTAACTATTGCCTACTGTTTTCTCCCATGTGCGCTTAAGCTGCTGGCTGCAGCGCTCGTCTACGGTTTTTTCATCAGGCGCCGAAGCGGCGCGAAAGGATCCCCATGAAACGACGTCTGCTGCTGGCCGGTGCGGCCGTGCTCGGTGCCGGCACGCTGGCCGGCTGTGCCTCGCCCACGCTGGCTGATTACGCCAACGAGAAGCCGCGCCTGGACATGCGGCGGTTCTTCAACGGCCGCGTCGATGCGCACGGCATCTTCACCGACCGCTCGGGCAAGGTGGTCAAGCGCTTCACCGTGGTCATGAACTGCCGCTGGAGCGGCGCGCCCGGCCAGGAGGTTGGCGTGCTGGACGAAGACTTCACCTACTCCGACGGCAGCAAGCAGCGGCGCGTGTGGACGCTGCGACGCCAGCCGGGCCAGGACGGCCAGGGTCGTTATGTCGGTACCGCCGCCGACGTGGTGGGCGAGGCCAACGGCGAGGAGCGCGGCAATGCCTTCTATTGGGGCTATTACCTGAACCTGGAGGTCGACGGGCGCACGGTGGTCGTGCGTTTTGACGACTGGATGTACCTGATGGACGAGCACGTCATGCTCAACCGCGCCGCCATGAGCAAGTGGGGCGTCAACCTGGGCGAGGTCACCCTCGCCTTCACCAAGAACTGACCATGGCATTCAATCCCCCGCTGCGCGACTGGCGCGGCAAGACCGTCTGGCTCGTCGGCGCCTCCAGCGGCATCGGCGAGGCCTGTGCCAACCTGCTGTACGAGCAGGGCGCCACGGTCTTTGTCTCGGCACGCAATTCGCTGGTGCTCAACGTCTGGGCCGGCCAGCGCGGGGAGCGCGACACGCTGGGGCGCGCCCGTGCGGTGGCGCTGCCGCTGGACGTGGGGGATGCCAATGCGCTGCATGTCGCGGCCCGCCTGATCGAGGAGCGCGGCCCGCTGGACATGGTGATCTATTGCGCCGGCTACTACAAGGCGCTGCAGGCCGACAGCTACAACCTGGGCGAGATGCTGCGCCACCAGCAGGTCAACTACATCGGTGCGCTGCACCTGCTTGATGCCGTGCTGCCCATCCTGCACAAGCAGGCGGCCGCGGGGCAGGGCGGGCATCTGTGCCTGGTCAGCAGCGTGGCCGGTTACCGTGGCCTGCCCAAGAGCCTGGCCTATGGGCCGACCAAGGCGGCGCTCACCAATCTGGCCGAGACCCTGTATCTCGACCTGCAGCCGCTGGGGCTGGGCGTGAGCGTGGTCAACCCCGGCTTCGTGGAAACGCCACTCACGGCCCAGAACGACTTCCGCATGCCGGCGCTGATCACGCCGCCGCAGGCGGCCCAGGCCATGCTGGACGGCTGGGCGCGCGGCCACTTCGAGCTGCACTTTCCGCGCCGCTTCACGCGCTGGCTCAAGCTGCTGCGCCTGCTGCCCTACAGCCTCTACTTCCCGCTCGTGAAGAAGGCGACCCGATCATGAGTCATGCCGTGGAACGCATCGTGGTCTTCTTCGAGACGCTGACGCCCCACAGTGTGGCGCGCTTTGCCGAGTTCTACACCGAGGACGCGTACTTCAAGGATCCCTTCAACGAGGTGCGCGGCGTGCCGCAGATCCAGCAGATCTTTCTCCACATGTACGAGCAGCTGCACGAGCCGCGCTTCATCGTCACGGCGCGCGTGGCGCAGGACGAGCAGGTGTTCCTGAGCTGGGATTTCCGCTTTCGCTTCCGGCGCTACCGCCCCGGCACCGAGCAGCTCATCCGCGGCGGCAGCCACCTGCTGCTGGCACCCGATGGCCGCATCCGTTCGCACCGCGACTACTGGGACGCGGCCGAGGAGCTGTATGAGAAGCTGCCCGTCGTGGGTGGGCTGATGCGCTGGCTCAGGCGGCGCGCCAGCAGCTGAGGCCCTCAGGGCAGGTGGCTGTCGATGAAAGGCTGGAATTTCTCCGCCAGCTTGCGGTAGCCCGGCGCCGTCAGGTGGATCTCGTTGAGCCAGTCGCCGCTGGCGTAGTGCGCCTCCGGGTCGGCCGCCTGCAGTTCCACTGCCCCATAGCTGTCGAACACGTACACGCGGTCGGCGGGTGAGTGCAAGCCCAGCAGGGTGCTGCGCAGGCGGCCAAACAGCTCGTCGCTGACCATCTGCCGGTGCGCGGGTGGAATCGCGAACGCCGCCTGCGCGAGCGCCCGGTACAGCCAGGGCCCGCCACCGCCCGTGGGCGCATCACGCACCACCGGCCGGTGGTAGGTGTGCAGGAAGATGGGCGCCTTCCAGTCGCCGCTGCGGCTCTTGCTCTGGTCGCGGCGCTGCACCAGGGTGGCGAGGTTGTGGCGCAGGTAGCCGGCCAGGCGCTCCCAGCCGGCCGGCGACACATAGTCCCGTCCCGCGCTCGGGTTGGGCACGCGTTCTTCCGGCCGCAGCAACAGGCGGTCGGCCGGCGCGTGGTCCGCGGGCAGCGCGCAGGCCTCGATCAGGTCGTTGCCGCCGGCCGACAGCAGGAGGGCGTCCCAGCGCCGCTGCTGCACACCGTCGAGCAGGCGGTTGAAATTCGGGTCGCTCAGCGCGTCCACCATGCGCCTGAGCGTTTCACCGGGGCTGGCGCAGTTGACGACCACGTCATGGGCCGTGTTGACCCGCAGCAACTCCAGCACGATGTTGCTGGTCAGCGGCGCCAGCGTGTCGCCGAGCGAGAACCAGGAGTCCCCTTCGGCCAGAAAACGGTAGCGGTAGAGATCCAGGCTGACATAGCTTTCGCCGATGTCGAGCACCTGGCTGGGGCGCAGGTAGTCCATGACCCTTCTCCCTGTCGTGTGGGGTGATGGTAGTGAGCGAGCGCGCGGCACGCAAGCGCCGCGGGACGAGGGTCAGGCGAACAGGGACTCGAAGCCGTCTTCGGGCACGAAGCGTTTGCCCTGGTAGCGCAGCCGTGTCGGGCCGGGCAGGGCGCGCGCGCGTACGCTGTGGCGCGGGTCACCCGGGTAGCACAGCACGCGCGTGCCGTTTTCGTCGTCGTAGGGCTCGGGCTGGATCAGGCCCGGCCGCTGGCCGCGCGCCTCGGCCAGCACGCTGGCCACGCTGGCGTGCCGCGCCAGGTGCGCCAGGCTCATGATCTGCGGCGGCGCCAGCTCGATGTGGCCGTCGCGGTACTGCTCCAGCGCGACGCGCGGCGCCAGCCACACGCTCTCGGTGGCCTCCACGTCGTCGTGCCGCGCGGTCTGCTGGCTGGGAAAGGCGGCGACGAAGAAGCGGGTGTCGAAGCGCTTGCTGCTGACCGAGGCCATCTTGGGCGTGATCCAGCGCGACCAGGGCAGCACGCTGTGCGTGTCCAGGCGCAGGGCCAGCTGTTTCAGCACTTCGGCAAAGCCATGGCCCTGGCGCAACAGCGCCGTGGCTCGCTCCACCTGCCCGGCCGTGGCGCCATGCGCATACAGCACTCCCGATTCCTCGAACGCTTCGCGCAGCGCCGCCACGTAGCAGCTGGCGGCCAGTTCGGCCGCCGTGTCGGGCTCGCCCAGCGCCGCATGCAGGGCGGCCACGGACTGGTCCAGCTGTGTGATCAGCTCCGCATCCTCGGCGTCGATCTTGCCGCCGGGAAACACATAGGCGCCGCCCAGCACGTCCGACAGGCCGTGCCGTTGCAGCAGGAACACCTCCAGCCCGCCCGGCGCGTCGCGCAGCATGACCACGGTGGCGGCGTCGCGCGGCGGGGTGTCGATGACGGTGCGGTTCAGTTCCATGGTGTCGGCTCGGTGACGGGGACGCTAACGTCCGTTCGCTAAGATTCGAGCATACGTCAACAAGGAGCAGACATGATCGACTTCAAGGGCCGCGTGGCCATCGTGACCGGCGCCGGCGGCGGCCTGGGCAAGGCGCATGCGCTGGCACTGGCCCGGCGCGGTGCCAGGGTGGTGGTCAACGACCTGGGCGGTGCGCGCGACGGCAGCGGCGGCTCGGCGACCGCGGCACAGGCGGTGGTGGACGAGATCCGCGCCGCCGGTGGTGAGGCGATCGCGAACGCGGCCTCCGTGACCGACTTCGATGCGGTGCAGGCCATGGTGCAGCAGGCCATGGACACCTGGGGCCGCGTGGACGTGCTGGTCAACAACGCGGGCATCCTGCGCGACAAGACCTTTGCCAAGATGGACCTGGCCGACTTCCGCCTGGTGCTGGACGTGCACCTGATGGGCGCCGTGCATTGCACCAAGGCTGTCTGGCCCATCATGACGGCCCAGAAATACGGCCGTATCGTCATGACCACCTCGTCCAGCGGCCTGTACGGCAACTTCGGCCAGTCCAACTACGGCGCCGCCAAGCTGGCCCTGGTCGGGCTCATGCAGACGCTGGCGCTCGAGGGGGCCAAGCACAACATCCACGTCAACTGCCTGGCGCCCACGGCCGCCACGCGCATGACCGAGGACCTGATGCCGGCCGAGGTGCTGCGTGCCCTGCAGCCCGAGGCCGTGGTGCCCGCCATGCTGGTGCTGGCCAGCGAGCAGGCGCCCACGCGCACCACCCTGTGCGCCGGCGCCGGCAGCGTGGAGGCGGCCCACATCACCATGACCCAGGGCGCCTGGATCGGCCTGGACGAGAGCGCTGACGTCCGGCTGCAGCAGCTGCTGGAACAGGTGAAGGACCGCACCAACGAGATGGTGCCCGGCGGCGGCAGCGCCCAGGGTACGCACGAGGTGGCTCGGGCGATGGCCATGCTGGGCCAGGGCTGAACCGCCGCGTTCTGCTGACCAGAAACGACAAGCCCGGCTCAGCCGGGCTTGTCGTTTGTTGCCGGTGGGACGGTCCTAGAAGGATTCCCAGTCGCCGCCGCCGGCCAGGGCCATGCGGGCCGGTGCCGGCCCGAGCGCTGCGGGCGTTCTATGGGCCAGGCGGGGCGCGGTGCCGGCGCCGTCATGGGAGGCCGCCCGGGCGGCCTCCTGTGCCGCGCGCGTCACGACGGCGGCCGGCGGGGTGCCAGCCGGGGCGGATGGGGCCAACTGGAACACGGCCACGGTCTTCAGCAATTCCTGCGCCTGCGTGTTCAGGCTGGCCGCCGCCGCTGCGATCTCCTCGACCATGGCGGCGTTCTGCTGCGTGGTCTGGTCCATGCTCGTGACGGCCTCGCCCATCTGCGCCACGCCGGCATCCTGCTCCCGGCTGGCCGCACTGATCTCGCCCACGATGTCGGTCACCCGGCGGATCGAGGCCACCACCTCGGTCATCGTCGCGCCGGCCTTGTCGACCAGCGCGGAGCCCTGTTCGACACGCTGCACACTGGCCTCGATCAGGGCCTTGATCTGCTTGGCCGCTTCGGCGGAGCGGCTGGCGAGGTTGCGCACCTCGCCAGCCACCACGGCGAAGCCGCGGCCCTGTTCCCCGGCGCGCGCGGCTTCCACCGCGGCATTGAGCGCCAGGATATTGGTCTGGAAGGCGATGGCGTCGATCACGCTGATGATGTCGGCAATCTGGCGCGAGCTGTCATTGATGGCCTTCATGGTGTCCACCACTTCGGTCACGACTTCGCCGCCCCTGACCGCAACGGCCGAGGCGTTCTGGGCCAGCTGGTTGGCCTGGCGCGCGTTGTCGGCGTTCTGCTTCACGGTGGAGCCCAGCTGCTCCATGGAGGCCGCGGTCTGTTCCAGCGCGCTGGCCTGGCTTTCGGTGCGGCTGGAGAGGTCCGCGTTGCCATGTGAGATCTGCGCGCTGGCCGCGGCGATGGCTTCCGAACCCTGGCGCACCCGTCCGACCACGGCGGCCAGGCTGGCGCGCATGCGGCTGATGTAGGCCATCAGGCTGCGCGTGTCACCCGGCCGGGTATGCACGTCCACCTGGAGGTCGCCGGCTGCGATTTCGCGTGCCACGGAAGAAGCGTAGGCCGGCTCGCCGCCGATCTGCCGCATCAGGGTGCGCGTCATGCTCCAGGCGGCCAGGAAGCCCACGAGCAGCGCCAGCGCACCCACGGAGGCGAGGATGAGGCTGCCCTGGCGCGAGTTGTCAAAGACGTGCGCGGCCTGGCCGTCGATGGTTCTGACCTGGTAGTCCATGTAGGCTTTCACCTTGTCGACGTAGGTCGTCGCCGCCGGCACGAAAGTCTGCTCCAGGATCTCGCCGGCCTGCTCGTTGCGCCCGGCGGCCTTGGCGGCGGTGATGGCGTCGCGGGCCTGCAGGTAGCGCGCGCGTGCGGTGGCGATCTCCTCGGCGATGCGAACCTCCTCGGCGCTGGAGGGCAGCCGGGACAACTGCTCGATGATTTCATTGCCGCGCTTGGTGGAGGCCTGCGCCTCCGCCTGGAAGTACGGCCCCAGCGAGGTGTCCGAGCTCTTGGCGATGGCGAGCAGCCGCCGCACGCCGATGGAAACATTCTTGAATTGCTCGCTGGCCAGCCGCTCCTTCAGCAGCGACACCTCCTTGATCTCGTGCGTGGTCTGCGCCACGTTGTTCAAGTAGGCGATGCCCACGACGACCACCACGGCCATCAGCAGCAGGATGGCGGCAAAGCGCAGGGCGAGCTGGGTGCCCACCCTCATCTGAGTCAAGTTCATCGGATCCCCCTGAATGTGTTTTCTTCTGCCGGCCGGAGACGGACGGCGAACCCACTCTAGCGCGATGCGCGCGCCCGGCGTATCCCCCAAAAGGGGCAGAGGCAGGAGGGTTCATGCGGCTGACATGCTCCGCTGCCAGGCGCGGCCCGCCGGGGTCGGGGGGGCTAGGCGACGAGGGGCGTCAGCCACGGCCAGCGGCCGCCCGCAGGTCCTACCAGCGCCGCCAGGCCGGCCAGATTGAGCAGCACCGTGAGCCAGAAGACGGCACGAAACGGGGTCTTGACGGATTTGTGACGCAGGAGGCGCTGTGCAAGCACGGCGCCCGGCCAGCCGCCGAACAGCGCCAGCAGGTGCAGGGTGCGCTCCCGCACGCGTGGCCCACCGGTGCGAGCGGCCGATTTGTCGGCGGCGTAGACCGCAAAGCACAGCAGGCTCATGGCCAGATAAGCGGCACCCGCCAGCAGCGGCAGGGGCCACCCCGGCGCGAGCAGGAGGTACAGCAGGGCAAGCAGTGCGAGCGCGGGCACGACGACTCAACGCAGGGCGGCTTGCGCCGGCAGCAGCAACTCCGCTTCCTGTTGCCAGTAGGTGGCGGCTTCGTAGAAACCCTCCCACACGCAGCCATTGCAGCCGCGGCCGCAACAGGTGGTGGGCAGGGGCGGCGGAGCGCGCAGCGCCACGCCGGCGACCTGGGCGCGTGCCTGCAGGGCCGCGAACATGGCCTGCGTCCGGGCCAGTGGCCCCTGGATCAGAAAGATGGCATCGTCGCTCATGCGCTGGGTCAAGAAAGGGCATTTCCCTGTCGCACAGGGTTTATCCCGTCCATGTTAACTTCCGGGTCCGATTACAAAGACAACAAGCCCCCGTTCCCATGAGCAACCCGGCCACCCCCCTTTTTTCGCCCGAGCGCCTGCGGGGCATCCGCCGCGGCATCGAGAAGGAAAGCCTGCGCGCGCTCCCTGACGGTGCGCTGGCCCTGACGCCGCACCCGGTGGCGCTGGGCTCGGCGCTCACGCACCCGCACATCACCACCGACTATTCGGAGTCGCAGCTGGAACTCATCACCAGCGTGCACGCCGGCGTGGATGACTGCCTCGCCGAGCTCACCGAGATCCATCAGTGCGTCTACCGCACGTTGCGCGAAGCCGGCGACGAGATGCTCTGGGTCTCCAGCATGCCCTGCGGCCTGCCCATTGACGAGACCATTCCGCTGGGGCGCTACGGCTCGTCCAATATCGGTCGCGCCAAGAGTGTCTACCGCATGGGCCTGGGGCACCGTTACGGCCGGCGCATGCAGACCATCTCGGGCATCCACTACAACTGGTCCCTGCCGGGCCTGAGCAACGAACAGTACTTCGCCCTCATCCGCAACTTCCGTCGCCAGGCTTTTCTGCTGCTGTACCTGCTGGGTGCGTCGCCCGCGGTGTGCTCCACCTTCGTCGAGGGGCGCCAGCATGAACTGCAGTCCCTCGGCGGCAAGGCGCTCTACATGCCGTACGGCACCTCGCTGCGCATGGGGCGGCTGGGTTACCAGAGCGACGCGCAGGCTTCGCTGGCCGTGAGCTACAACAGCCTGGAGCGCTATGCCGACTCCCTGCACGATGCGCTCACGCGTCCCTGGCCGGCCTACGAGGCGCTGGGCATTGTCAATCCGGGCGGCGAGTACCTCCAGCTGGCCACCAGCCTGCTGCAGATCGAGAACGAGTTCTACGGCACCATCCGCCCCAAGCGCACCATCCGTTCGGGGGAGCGGCCACTGCACGCATTGCGCGAGCGGGGGGTGGAGTACGTGGAGGTGCGCCTGCTCGACCTCGATCCCTTCGAGCCGGTGGGTATTCATGCCCAGACCCTGCGCTTCCTGGATGTCTTCCTGCTGCACTGCCTGCACAGTGACAGCCCGCCGGACACGCCGCAGGAGATCGCCGAACTGGCACGCAACCAGCACCTCACGGCGGCGCGCGGGCGCGAGCCCGGGCTCAAGCTGCTGCGGCGCGGACGCGAAGTGGCGCTAACCGAATGGGGGGGCGAGATCCTGCGGGCCTGCGAACCGATTGCCCGCGCGCTCGATGCGGCGCACGGCGGTGACGACTACAGTGCCGCCGTGCGCAGCGCACTGGCCGGCCTGGCCGATCCCGCGCGCCTGCCCTCGGCGCGCGTGCTGGCGGCGATGACGGCCGAGCACGACCACTCCTTCCTACGTTTCGTGCGCGCCCGTTCGCAGCAGACCCGCCAGCAGCTGCTGGCCCTGCCATGGACGCCACAGCAGCAGGTGAAGTACGAGGTCATGGCGCGCCGCTCCATCGCGGAAGATCGGA
>JAJZUZ010000107.1 GCA_021845965.1 Pseudomonadota bacterium
CGGTCCAGATCCAGGTCATCCATTAGGGATCCTCTGCGCATAATCAGCGCATGAGCACCGCCACCCCCCTGCCCTATGCCGGCGCCATCACCGATGTGGCTGGCATCGAAGTCGGTCACTACACGGAAATCCGCCGCCCCACCGGCTGCAGCGTGGTGCTGGCGCGCGCCGGCGCAATCGCCGGTGTGGACGTGCGCGGCGCCGCCCCCGGCACACGCGAAACCGACCTGCTGGCCCCCGCCAACCTGGTGCAGCAGGCGCATGCGGTGCTGCTCTCGGGCGGCAGTGCCTGGGGCCTGGACGCCGCCGGTGGCGTGATGCGCTGGCTGGAAGAGCACAACATCGGCCTTCAGACCGGCTACGGTCTGGTGCCCATCGTGCCCGGTGCCGTGCTGTTCGACCTGGGCGTGGGCGATGCCCGTATCCGCCCCGATGCCGCCGCCGGCTACCAGGCCTGTGCGGCAGCGAGTGCGCAGGCCCCGGCCCAGGGCAATGTGGGCGCGGGCACCGGCGCCACGGTCGGCAAGCTGCTGGGCCTGGCGCGCGCCATGAAAGGCGGCATCGGCACCGCCTCGGTCGCGGCCGGCGGCTACACGGTCGGCGCCCTGATCGCCTGCAATGCGGTCGGTGACGTCTTTGACCCCGCCAGCGGCCGCCTGCTGGCCGGCGCGCGCAGCGAGGACGGGCGTCGCATCGCCGGCACGCGTGATGCCCTGCTGGCCGGGCAGAGCGCGCAGCGCCTGCTGCCGGGCACCAACACCACCATCGGCGTCGTCGCCACCGATGCCGTGCTGACCAAGCCGCAGGCCCAGCGCCTGGCGCAGGTGGCTCATGACGGCCTGGCGCGTGCCATCAACCCTGTGCACACCATGCTCGATGGCGACACGCTGTTCGCCCTCGGCACGGGCCGCAGCGGCCGGGACGCCGACATGCTGCTGCTGGCCACGCTGGCCGCCGAAGCGACCGCGCGCGCCGTGGTCAATGCCGTCTGCGCCGCGCGCGCGCTCACCGTCGGCCCGCAGACCTGGCCGGCCGCCTCCGACATCCACCGCGACTGAACATGCCCCAAGTCATCCGCCACACCCTGCTCTCCATGCGCGACCTGTGGGCCACGGCCGGCCCCTTCGTCGCCCTCGCGCTGATCCTGCTGGCGCTGGCCTACTGGTGGCTGGACCCGATGCCGCCCAAGCACATCACGCTGGCGACCGGCCCGGAGCAGAGCGCCTACGACGAATTCGGCAAGCGCTACGCCCAGCAGCTGGCACGCCACGGCATCCAGGTCACGCTGCGCGCCACGCAGGGCTCGGCGGAGAACCTGCGCCTGCTGGAGGACGGCGAAGTGGACATCGGTTTTGTGCAGGGCGGCAGCAATGAGAGCGCGGCGGCGGACAGCGAGCTGGAGTCGCTGGGCAGCCTGTTCGTGGAACCGGTGTGGCTGTTCTACCGCACGGATACGGCGCGCAAGACGCGTCGCGACGGCACGCTGCGCGCGCTGGCCGACCTCAAGGGCCTGCGCGTGAACGTGGGCAGCGAGGGTAGCGGCGTGCCCGCCCTGATGGACAAGCTGTTCGAAGCCAACCGCATCGACAAGAGCGCCATCACGCTGTCGCGCCTGCGCCAGACGCCGGCGGTGGTGGCGCTGCTGGACGGCCAGATCGACGCCCTGGTGCTGGCCTCGGCGCCCGAGTCGCTGCTGGTGCAGATGCTGCTGCAGACGCCCGGCATCGCGCTGATGGATTTCGCGCAGAGCGAGGCCTATGGCCGGCGCTTTCCCTTCCTCACCCCCGTGACGCTGCCGCGCGGCGTGGTGGACCTGGCAGCCGACGTGCCGGCGCAGGACGTGCGCCTGGTGGCCACCACCACCACGCTGCTGGCCACGCCCGACGTGCACCCGGCCCTGCTGCAGCTGTTCTCGCAGGCCTCGCTCAAGCTGCACGGTTCGGCCGGCTGGTTCAACCGCGCCCACGAGTATCCGCGCGTGGCCAACACCGAGTACCCGCTGGCGAAGGAGGCGGAGCGCACCATCACCGGCGGTGTGCCGCTGCTGCAGCGCTACCTGCCCTTCACGCTGGCCAACCTGCTGGAGCGCATGTGGCTGGCGCTGGGCATCATCGTGGCGGTGCTGCTGCCGCTGAGCCGCGTGCTGCCGCCGCTGTACGAGTTCCGCATCCGCTCGCGCGTGTTCCGCTGGTACGGCCAGCTGCGCCACATCGAGGAACGCATGCACGCCGGCGAGGGCACGCACGCCGAGCTGCTGGACGAGCTCAACGCGCTGGAGGCGCGGGCGGGCCGCATCCGCGTGCCGCTGTCCTACACCGACGAGCTGTACGCACTGCGCAACAACATCGAGCTGGTGCGGCGCAAGCTGCAGGCCGGCTGACCCCAGGCACCAGACATCCAGGGAGGCAAGGACCCGTCATGACCGCACCCACGCCGCTCACGCCCGAGGCCCTCTACACCGCCTGCGACCCGGCGCAGCTGGGTTTTGCCAGCAGCGCCGAGCTGTCGGACCTGGACACGGCGCAGATCCACGGCCGCGCCGTCGAGGCCATGCACCTGGGGCTGGACATGAAACACGCCGGCTACAACCTGTTCGTGCTGGGCGAGACCGGCAGCGGGCGGCATGCCATCACCCAGCAGTTGCTGGACGCCGAGCGCCACAACGGCAGTACGCCGGCCGACTGGTGCTACGTCTACGCCTTTGACGATCCCACGCGCCCCAACCTGCTCAAGCTGCCCTGCGGCCGCGGCACGCAGCTGCGCGACGACATGCAGCAGTTCGTGGAGGCCCTCACACCGGCGATCAACGCGGTGTTCCAGGGCGATGACTACCGCGAGCGCATCGAGGCACTGCAGGAGGAAGCCAAGCAGCGTGAAGCCTCGGCGCTCAAGGCCCTGGGCGACGAGGCGGCCGGGCAGAGCATCGCCCTGGTGCGTACGCCCGGCGGGCTGATCTTCGTGCCGATGAAGGACGACGAGAACCCGATGTCGCAGGAGGAGTTCCAGGCGCTGGCGGAGGACAAGCAGAAGGAGATGGCCGAGCGCCTGCAGGCCCTGCACGAACGGCTGCACAAGCTGATGAACGAGTTTCCGCGCTGGCACCAGGAGACGCTCAACCGCATGAAGCAGGTGGGCAGCGAGGCCCTGCGCACCACTGTCACGCACCTGGTGGAGGACATCAAGCCGCGCTACGCCGACCTGCCGGAGGTGAGCGAATTCCTGGACGCGGCGCTGCAGGACATCATCGAGAGCGGCGAATCGCTGCGCGCCTCCACGCACAGCGAGGGCGACACCGAGACCACGACGTATTCGGGCTCGATCGCGCTGCAGCGCTACCTGGTCAACCTGCTGGTGGCACACCCCGCCGACGGCGCGCGCCCGGTGGTGTACGAGGACCACCCCACGTTGCAGAACCTGCTGGGCCGCATCGAGGCCCAGGTGCACATGGGCACGCTGGTGAGCAACTTCACGCTGATCCGCGCCGGCGCCCTGCACCGCGCCAACGGCGGTTTCCTGGTGCTGGACGCACTCAAGGTGCTGCAGCAGCCCTATGCCTGGGAGGCGCTCAAGCGCTGCCTGAAGTCGGGCGCCGTGCGCATCGAGTCGCTCTCGGAAATGATCGGCCTGACCAGCACCATGCAGCTCGAACCCGAGCCCATGCCGCTGGACCTGAAGATCGTGCTCATCGGCGAGCGCCTGGTGTACTACCTGCTGAGCCAGTACGACCCGGATTTCCCGGCCCTGTTCAAGATCAACGCCGACCTGGAAAGCGAGATCGAACGCAATCCGGCCAATACCGCGGCCTACGCACGCCTGATCGCCACCCTGGCGCGGCGCGACCAGCTGCGGCCGCTGGCGGCACCGGCCGTGGCACGTGTCATCGAGCACGCAGCGCGGCTGGCCAACGACGCCCAGCGCCTGACCACCCAGATGCAGCCGCTGGACGACCTGTTGCGCGAGGCCGATCACGCCGCCGCCGCGGCCAAGGGCGAACGCATCGAACGCGAGCACGTCGAGGCCGCGCTGGCGGCGCACGAGCACCGCAACGAGCGCATCCGCGAGCGCTACCAGGAACAGATCCTGCGCGGCCAGATTCTGGTCGACACCGCCGGCGCACACGTCGGCCAGGTCAACGGCCTGGCGGTGATCGTGCTGGGCGAGAGCACCTTTGCCCACCCGGTGCGCATCACGGCCACGGTGCGCGTGGGCGAAGGCGAGGTGATCGACATCGAGCGCGAAGTGAAGCTCGGCGGACCGATCCATTCCAAGGGCGTGCTCATCCTCTCCTCCTTCATGGCCTCGCGTTTCGGCCTGCGCCTGCCGCTCTCGCTCAAGGCCAGCCTGGTATTCGAGCAGTCCTACGGCGGCGTCGAGGGCGACAGCGCCTCCGTGGCGGAGCTGGCTGCGCTGCTGTCGGCGGTGGCCGATGTGCCGCTGAAACAGTCGCTGGCGGTGACCGGTTCGGTGAACCAGTTCGGCGTGGTGCAGCCGGTGGGCGGCATCAACGAGAAGATCGAGGGCTACTTCGACATCTGCGCCGCGCGCGGCCTCACCGGCGACCAGGGCGTGCTGATCCCGGCCCCCAATGCCGTGCACCTGATGCTCAAGCCGGCGGTGGTGCAGGCGGTGCGCGAGGGTAAGTTCCGCATCTGGGCCGTGTCCACAGTGGACGAGGCGCTGGAACTGCTGACTGGCCTGCCGGCCGGCGCGCCCGATGAAAAGGGCCAGATGCCCGCAGGCTCGGTCAACGCGCGTATCGCCACCGGCCTGGAGCGGCTGGCGAAGCTGCGCAAGGAGTTCAGCCGCGACAAGGGCGGCGGCGACAGCGCCGAGTCCTGAACGCGCTGACGCAGAACCGGTGAAGAAATCGTGGCGATCAGGCCGCGCAGTAGATTTGTTCGCAGGTTCTCAGGACGCCGGGTGTTCCCGGATGTCCATATAGACGCTGTTGCGCAGGGCCTGCGCCGCCACGGCGTTGAAGGCGCGGTCCACCACGGGCGCCTGCGCCATCGGCCGCAGCTGGCCCTGGCGTACCAGGCGCTCGAACATGCGCCGCGTCATGGAGTGGTTGGCACCGCCGGCGCTGGAAAAAAGGCACAGCGTCGCGCCTTCATTGAGCCAGGCCAGCTGCAACCGCGTCCAGTGATCGGTGACCAGCAGCTCCACCCAGTCGCCCAGCTGCAGCTGTTCCAGCGCCAGGGGCTGGGCCGCAGCGACCGGCTGCGGCGCGGTGGCCGGCCGGGGCAGGTCCTCGAGCGCCATCGGTTCGGTGGCGGGGAACTCGCCCGGCAACGGCGCCGGCTCGGTGGCGGGGAAATCGTCCGCCGCGCTCGCCCCGGGTGCCACCGCCGGCTCGCCGAGGTCGTCCATGAACCCGGACTCGCGCGCCTCCTCGGGGGCCAGCCAGGGTCCGGCCTGCGTCGGCGCCGTGCGCGCGGCCGGACGCTCGGCACGCCGGCCCTGGTGCAGGGCAAAGAGCTGGTCCAGGAAGGCCTGGATCTGCCCGGTCGGGAAGCGGATGGACTCCAGCCCCTCGCGCAGGCCGCGCACCAGGCGCGGCACGAGCTTGGCCACCTGTGCAGGCTGCTGGCGCCCCTGGTCCGCGCGCACGCTCCAGAACAGGTCTTCGAGCAGGGCCACGTAATCCGGCTGCCCCGCCTGCTCGACCCGGCCATCGATGCGGGCCTGCGCCATGACCTGGGCCCAGGGCCCGCAGGCGAACTCGACCACGACCTCGGGCACGAAAACCGTCCCCGGCTGGGCGCGGATGTGGTCGGCAATCTGGCGCGCCAGCTGGTTGCGCCGCTCGGCCTGCTGCAGGGCGTGTACTGCCGCGTTTTGCTGGGCCTGCTGCGCCGCGCTGGCCTGAGCCCACTCGCGGCGCAGCCCGGCCAGCGCCGCGGCAAACGGCGCCGGACTGGTGACCTGCCCGGGATCGATGTCGGCCAGCGCGCGCTGCAGCTGGCCGATAAAGGCCTCGAAGCCCAGCGCATCCTCGCGCTCATAGGCAAAGCTGTGCTGCGCGATCTCCTCCAGCAGCTGGCGTGCCGGGTGCTGCTTGTCGTGGAAGAAGTTGAAATCGGCACGTGCCAACGCCAGCAGGGCCGGCTCCAGCTGGTAGATCAGCTGCCAGACCGGCGGCAGGATGCGCGGATCACCGGCGATGTTGGCAATGAGGAGGTTGACCACCTCCTGCGCCAGCTGCCCGTCGTCGCGCGCCGCGCCGGACACCAGGCCATGCAGCTGCTGCACGGTCAGCCGCGAGGCCGTCGCGGGCTGGCCTGACCCTTGTGGGGCAAGGGCCAGCCCGGGCGCCGCCCCCGCGCCGGCCGGCGCAGGCGCCTCGCCCGGTCCGTAACCCGGCGGGTAGGCGCGGACCGCCGGTCCACCCGCCGGCCGCTGGATCGCGTAGCGGGCCGGCTGCACGCGCTGCTGCCGCAGCCGGCGCAGCAGCTGCTGGTAGACCGCGCGCAGATGCTTGCCCAGCAGCGGCAGCATCACCTGCGTCCAGCGCGAGCGCGCCAGCGCATCGCCCTGCAGCTCGTTGATCAGCCCTTGCAGGGCGTCGAGGTAGATCTCCGGGCGCAGCGGGTTGCGCTCGGCGCGCACCTGGTCAAAGCCGAGCAGCCCGCTGACCAGGGCATTGAGCTCGGCCAGCTCGCCCTCGGACTCCAGCAGCACCTGCTGCAGGCCGCGCACCGCGCTGATGCGCTCCTGCACCTGCTGCTCGTCCATCAGCTCCAGCTGGTCGAAGCCGATGCTTGATGGCCCGGTATCCAGGATCGTGGTCGTGGGGTTGTCGCCCAGTTCGCGCTCGAAGGCCGCGCGCAGCACCTGCGGGTAGCGCTGGCGCAGTTCCGGCGCCGCCAGGGCCAGCGCCGACACGACGCGCGCCCGGACGTCGCGTTCGAACAGGTCGCGCGTCTGGTCAATCTGCCGCTGCAGCGCCTCGCGCGCCTCGCGCAGCAGCTCGTCCATGAGGTTGAGTCCCTGGGCCGCCGCCTCCTGCAGCAGGGCCGTGAGCTGCGGACTCGGTGTCACCGGTGCCGGACGCGGGTACATGGCCAGTCTCCTCGCGAAAAAGGGCCGGCCCCCGGGGCCCGCCGGGCTGTCTCTTCCTACTTGAGCGCCTTGAAGCGCACGCGCTTCGGGGCCGCGCCTTCCTCGCCCAGGCGCTTCTTCTTGTCGGCCTCGTACTCCTGGTAGTTGCCGTCGAAGAAGGTCCACTGGCTGTCACCCTCGGCCGCCAGGATGTGGGTACAGATGCGGTCCAGGAACCAGCGGTCGTGGCTGATGACCATCACCGAACCCGCGTACTCCAGCAGCGCGTCTTCCAGCGCGCGCAGGGTTTCCACGTCGAGGTCGTTGGACGGTTCGTCCAGCAGCAGCACGTTGGCGCCCTGCATCAGGGTCTTGGCCAGGTGCAGGCGGCCGCGCTCGCCGCCGGAGAGCAGGCCCACCTTCTTCTGCTGGTCGCCGCCGTTGAAGTTGAAGCGGCCGCAATAGGCGCGGCTGGGCATCTGGAACTTGCCCACGTTGATGATGTCCAGACCGCCCGAGATGTCCTCCCACACGGTCTTGTCGTTGGCCAGGTCATCACGGCTCTGGTCCACGAAGGCCAGCTTGACGGTCTTGCCCAGCTTGACCGTGCCGGCATCGGGCTGCTCGCGGCCGGCGATCATCTTGAACAGCGTCGACTTGCCGGCACCGTTGGGGCCGATGATGCCGACGATGGCACCGGCCGGGATCTTGAAGCTCAGGTTGTCGATCAGCACGCGGTCGTTGAAGGACTTGGAGACGTTCTCGAACTCGATCACCTCGGTGCCCAGGCGCTCGGCCACGGGGATGAAGATCTCGTTGGTCTCGTTGCGCTTCTGGTATTCGAAGTCGCTCAGCTCCTCGATGCGGGCCAGGCGGGCCTTGCTCTTGGCCTGGCGGCCCTTGGGGTTCTGGCGCGCCCACTCCAGCTCCTTCTTCATGGCCTTGGTGCG
>JAJZUZ010000108.1 GCA_021845965.1 Pseudomonadota bacterium
GCACCTGGCTGCACAGCCACAGCGCCTGGGTCGCGGCCGCCACGGAACTCGGCAGCGGCTACTGGCTCATGACCCCGCTGCTGCAGGCCGATGACAGCGTGGTCTGGGTCAACCGTGGCTACGTCTCCCCCGCCACGCGCGCGCACTGGGTGGCCGGGCCGGACACCCCGGCCCGCGTCACCGGCCTGCTGCGCCTGAGCGAAACCGGCCGCCGCTGGCTGCGCCGCAACGACCCGGCCGCCGAGCGCTGGTACGCGCGCGACGTGCAGGCGCTGTCCGCCCGCCGTGCGCTCGGCCCGACGGCGCCCTACTTCGTCGACGCCGCGGCCGCCCCTGGCGATACCGGCGAGCCGGTGGGCGGCCTCACCGTTGTGCGCTTTCCCAACAACCACCTGCTCTACGCCCTGACCTGGTATGCGCTGGCGGCGCTCGCGGCCTGGGGCGCCTTCACCTTCTGGCGTGCCGCGCCCTCGTCCCGTACCGGATGCGGTGATGAATGCGGTGACAATAGGCAGCTGAACTGACCGCCCGGGCCTGCGCCCCGAACCCGTGGAACAACGCCGCGCCGAACTCGCGTTCGAAACCACCTACGGCCACAAGAACATGCTGCAGCTGATCCAGCTGCGCTGGATCGCCGTGGTCGGACAGGTCATCACGCTGCTGGTGGCCGTGCTCGGCTTCGGCATCCACCTGCCCCTGCCGCAGCTGTTGGCCGTGCTGGTGTGCCTGATTGCCTTCAACATCGGCAGCCAGCTGCGCTGGCATGAGCGCCCCTCCGTCAGCAATCTGGAGCTCTTCATCGCCTTGCTGGTCGATGCTGCGGCCTTGACGCTGCAGCTGTACTACAGCGGCGGTACGACCAACCCCTTCGTCTTTCTCTACCTCCTGCAGGTCATCCTGGGCGCCGTGCTGCTGCGCGCCTGGTGGAGCTGGAGCATCGTTGTCGTCACCACGCTATGCGTCGCCGGCCTGGCGCGCTTCGCGCGCCCGCTGGATGTGCCGCTGGACCACAACCTCGGACTGACCAGCGCCTACATCCAGGGGCTGCTGGTCTGCTTCGTGCTGGATGCTGCGCTGTTTGTCCTGTTCATCAAGCGCATCAACCGCAACCTGCGCGAGCGGGATCTGCGCATCGCCGAAATGCGCCAGCGCGCCGCGGAACGCGAGCACATCGTGCGCATGGGCCTGCTGGCTTCCGGCGCGGCGCATGAACTGGGCACCCCCCTGGCGACGCTGAGCGTCATCCTGGGCGACTGGCAGCACATGCCGGCCTTTGCCCGGGACCCGGAGCTGCAGCAGGAGATCGGTGAGATGCAGGCGCAGCTGCAGCGCTGCAAGTCCATCGTGAGCAACATCCTGCTGTCGGCCGGCGAGACGCGCGGCGAGGCGTCCGAGAAGACGACATTGGGCGACTTCCTGCAAAGTGTCGTGGCGCGCTGGCGCGCCAGCCGGCCGGTGCGCGACTTTGCCTACACCCGCGACATCCCGGCCGAGCTGCCCATTGCCAGTGACGCGGCCATCGAGCAGATGCTCTGCAATGTGCTGGACAACGCGCTGGAGGCCTCGCCCGGCTGGGTGGCGCTGCATGCCGCGCAGGAGGGCGGGCAGCTCACGCTGACCGTCAGCGACCACGGTCACGGCTTTGCGGAACACATCCTCGCCGAACTCGGGCAGCCCTACCGCTCCACCAAGGGCCGCTCCGGCGGCGGCCTGGGCCTGTTCCTCGCGCTCAACGTGGCGCGGGCGCTGGGCGGCACGCTGGATGCCCACAATCGCCCCGGGGGCGGGGCGACGGTGCGCATCACGCTTCCGCTGGCCGCCCTTAAGATCTAGGCCCATGGGAGAACCCGCCGGCGACCGCACCCTGCTGATCATCGAGGACGACGCGGCGTTTGCCCGCACACTGGCGCGCTCCTTCACCCGGCGCGGCTACCAAGTACAACACGCCGCCGGCCTGGAAGAACTGGAAGCCCTGCTTGCGTCGCAGCGCCCGCGCTATGCGGTGGTGGATCTCAAGCTCAACGGCGAGGCCTCGGGCCTGGCCTGTGTGCAGCGGCTGCACCAGCACCACCCGCAGACACTCATCGTCGTGCTGACCGGCTATGCCAGCATCGCCACCGCCGTCGAGGCCATCAAGCTCGGCGCCTGCCATTACCTGGCCAAGCCCTCCAACACGGACGACATCGAGGCCGCCTTCAGCCGGGTCGAGGGCAGCGTGGAAGTGGCGCTGACCAATCGCGCCACCTCCATCAAGACCCTGGAATGGGAGCGCATCCACGAGACGCTGGTCGAGACCGGCTTCAACATCTCCGAGGCGGCGCGCCGGCTGGGCCTGCACCGCCGGACCCTGGCACGCAAGCTGGAAAAGCAGCGCGTCAGGTAGGCGCATGGGCTACAGTGCGGACAGTTCAACGCAGCGACAGGAACTCATCACCATGAACGATCTCAGCGCCTTCCCCATCACCCAGAAATGGCCCGCCCGCCATCCCGAGCGGCTGCAGCTGTACTCGCTGCCCACGCCCAATGGCGTGAAGGTCTCCATCATGCTGGAGGAGACCGGCCTGCCCTACGAGGCGCATCTGGTGGACTTCGAGAAGCAGGACCAGTTCTCGCCCGAATTCCTCAGCCTCAACCCGAACAACAAGATCCCCGCCATCCTCGACCCCAACGGCCCGGGCGGCAAGCCGCTGGCCCTGTCCGAATCCGGCGCGATCCTCGTCTACCTGGCCGGCAAGACCGGCCAGCTGCTGCCCAGGGACGATGCAGCCAAGTACGAGACCCTGCAATGGCTGATGTGGCAGATGGGCGGCGTGGGCCCCATGTTCGGCCAGGTCGGTTTCTTCACCATCTTTGCCGGCAAGGACTACGAGGACAAGCGCCCGCGCGACCGCTACGTGGCCGAATCGCGCCGCCTGCTCGGCGTGCTCAACCAGCGCCTGCAGGGACGCAAGTGGATCATGGGCGACGAGTACACCATCGCCGACATCGCCGTCTTCCCCTGGGTACGCAACCTGATCATGCGCTACAAGGCCGGTGAATTGGTCTTCATCGAGGACTTCCCGGAAGTCACGCGCGTGCTGGACGCCTTCGTCGCGCGCCCGGCGGTGCGCCGCGGCCTGGAAGTCCCCAAGCGCAGCTGAGTCCCGGCCGCCCCGTTCAGGGCTGCGGGCCGACCTCGCGCAGCCAGTCGGCCGGCAGCACGGCCGCCCAGTCCACCGGTGCGCGGGTGTCCACCTGCACCGCCAGCACTTGTTCAGTGGCGTCCAGCGGCTCACGCTGTTGCAGCTGCCGCTCCAGCACCGCTTCATCCGCTTCCGACGGATCGCCGCCGCGCGCCGTGCGCTGCAGCACCCGCAGGCGCAGCAGCCCGGGTGGCGCATCCAGTGCCAGGATGCGGCAGGGCACGCCCAGCCCCTGCCCGACCGCCAGCACGCCTTGCCGCTGGCCGCGCTTCAGAAAAGTTGCGTCCAGCAGCACCGGCAGGCCGGCGGCCAGCACCGCACGCGCCAAGGCGGCCAGCCGCTGATAAGTGCGCGCGCTGGCCTCGGCCGTATAGATGCCCTGGGGCACCACGTCCGCGCTGCGGCCCAGCAGCGGCACGCCGTACAGGCGCTTGCGCTCCACGTCCGAGCGGATGCGCACGAGACCCAGCTGCTCGATCAGCCCCTGCGTCTGGCTGCTCTTGCCCGAGCCGGACACACCGCTCACCAGCCACAGCACCGGACGGCGCGGGCGGATGAGTTCGCCGGCCAGACGCAGGTAGCGCTCCACTTCGGCGCGTGCAAGGGCATCCTGCCCGCCTGTCTGCTGCCAGCGCAGCGCCGCCACCTTGGCGCGCACCATGGCGCGATAGCCCTGGTAATAGGCCAGCAGCTGCAGCGCGCCGTAGTCGCCCGTGTGTTCCAGGTAGGCGTTGAGCAGGCGCCAGGCCAGGTCAGCGCGGCCGTGGGCCTGCAGGTCCATGAGCACGAAGGCCAGGTCGGCCAGCACGTCGATCCAGCGCAGGGCCGGCTGGAACTCGATGGCGTCGAAGAGCTGCGGCTGGCCATCCAGCAACACAAGGTTGCCCAGGTGCAGGTCGCCGTGCCCCTCGCGCACCCAGCCCTGGACACGCCGCTGCGCCATCAACGGCGCGAGCGCCTCGCCCCGCGCCTCGCTCCAGCGCCGCACCGCTTGCAGGGTCTCCACCAGCGGCGTACCCGCCACCACGGCCTGGACATCGGGGAAGTTGTCGGCCACGGTCTGGCGGACCGCCGCCGGCTCGCCCCAGGGGCTGCCGGCCTGGGCTACTGCCGCTTCGGCGTGAAAGGCTGCCAGGTGCTGTGCCAGGCGGTCAATGTGCTCCGGCAGCAAGGCCCGCTGATCGATCAGATGACTCAGCAGCGCCTCCTGGGCGAAGCGCCGCATCTGCACACCCCAGTCGAGCACACTGTCATCGTCCTGCACCTGCTCCAGCGGCACGATGCACGGCGACTGCGCCGTGCCCACCACCGCCACCACGCCCAGGTAGATCTGCGGCGCGGTGCGGCGGTTGATGCGCAGCTCCTCCTCGCAGGCCGCGCGGCGCAGGGCCGGCGTGCTGTAGTCGAGAAAGTCGAGCTTGAGCGGCTTCTTGAACTTGTAGGCGTATTCGCCCGCCAGCAGCACCCAGGAAATGTGGGTCTCGATGCAAGCCATGCCGCGCGTCTCGTGGGCAAACGCGCCGGGCGTTTGCTGCAGCCGGGTGACGTAAGAGGCAGGCATGGCGGGGCGCAAGTATTCGGGTACGGGGCATCTTAGCGTCGCGCGCCGCCCAAGAAAAAGCCCGCCCCTGCTCACGCAGGAAGCGGGCTGATCATCAGCGTCCGAGCGCGGCGGCCGTCAGACGGCCGGCGCCACGGCTCAGCGATGCATGCTCAGTAGCTGCGGCGTCCGCCGCCGAAGCCACCACCGCCAAAGCCACCGCCACCGCTACGCGGAGCACGGGCTTCCATGGGGCGGGCTTCGTTCACGACCATGTCGCGACCATCCACGGACTGGCCGTTCATGCCGCGGATCGCGGCCTGCGCCTGGTCGGCGTTGGACATTTCCACGAAGCCGAAGCCCTTGGAGCGGCCGCTGTCGCGGTCCATCATGACCTTGGCGGACGCGACCGTGCCGAACTCGGCGAAGCGTTGTTGAAGATCGTCGTCGCGGACCGAGTAGGACAGGTTGCCGACGTAAAGTTTGCTGCTCATGTTCGAGCCTTTCAGGAAATGCGCCCTGGGTCCATGAGGGCTTGAGGCGCTGGGGAAAATGACGGGCCGGCTGGCCCGTCAACGAAATGTGCGCCGGGCTGCCGGCGCGGCGTCGCCGCCGTTGCGCGGCGGCAGATGACGGAAGGTGATGCGGCCCTTGCCCAGGTCGTAGGGCGAGAGCTCCAGCGAGACCTTGTCGCCGGCGAGGATGCGGATGTGGTGCTTCTTCATCTTGCCGCCGGTGTAGGCCACCAGCTGGTGGCCGTTCTCCAGCGTGACGCGAAAGCGCGAATCCGGCAGCACCTCGTCGACCTTGCCGTGCATCTCGATCAGTTCTTCCTTGGCCATGGTGGCTGCTCCTTGTGATGGTGGATGGGATGGCTGCGCAGGCGCGCCTGGATCTCAGGCGTAAGCGTGGCGCTCGCGCAGCCACTCGTGGCCCTGGTCGATGGCGTACTGCACCGCGCCTTCGCGCGTGCTGAACTCCGGCACGAAGCGGAACACGCGATCATGCGTGCCGCGGCCGCTGCCGCTGCGGATGGACAGGGAGGCGATGTAACGACCGGCCTCGTTGAGCCGGGTGAGAGGTGAGACAAGGTACTTGCCCACCAGGAATGCTTGTTCTAGGGTGGTATGCATGGAAACGTGCGTGCGGCTTGCGCCGCGCGACTTCAAATCGGGAAGAAACCGTCAGACGCCAGGCGCCGACGTTGCGGCCAAGCCGCTCGGGGTTCCGGTCGATAAAACGTAAGGGACCGGAGGTGTAGCTTGCCGCTGGGAGGGAGTGTGACGACCGGGAGAACCGGAGGAACCGGCTAGTCGGGTGGGGAACGGTCTGTGCGTGAGAACCGCGGGCCGTGTCAGACAACAGCCGCTGCAAAGGTAAGCAATTTACAGCGGTTCGCGAATTGTACTCCGGATGAGGCCGTCGTGCTGATCTAATTCTGCCCGCCGCACCGATGCTCTGAAACAACGGGTCAGCGCCCCATCAGCGCGCGCACATGCGCCGCGGTGCCACTGGCCAGGCCTTCCAGGCTGTAGCCCCCCTCCAGCACCGAGACCACGCGGCCCTGGGCCGACGCATCGGCCACCTGCATGAGCTCGCGGGTAATCCAGTGGAAGTCCTCATCGGTGAATTTCAGGCCGCCCAACGGGTCCAGGTGGTGCGCGTCGAAACCGGCGGAGATGATGACGAGCTCGGGCGCGAACTTGCGCAGCGCGGGCAGCATCTCGTTTTCCATTGCCGCGCGGAACGCCGCCGAGCCCGAGCCGGGCTTGAGCGGCGTGTTGACGATGTTGTGGGCCACGCCGGTCTCCTGCCACGCCCCGGTGCCCGGGTAGAAGGGCGACTGGTGGCTGGAGCCGTAGAACAGATCCGGGTCGTCCCAGAAGCTGTGCTGGGTGCCGTTGCCGTGGTGCACGTCAAAGTCCACCACGGCTACGCGTTTCAGACCATGCTTCTGGCGCGCATGCAGCGCCGCGATAGCCGCCTGGTTGTAGACGCAGAAGCCCATGGCGCGGTTGGCCTCGGCATGGTGGCCGCAGGGACGCGTGGCGCAGAAGACGTTGTCCGCCGCCCCACTGACCACATCGTCCACGCCAGCGCAGGCCGCACCGACGCAGCGCATCACCGCCTCCAAGGTGCCGGGCGACATGATGGTGTCGCCCGCGTCCAGCATCTGGTAGCCCTGCTGCGGCGAGAGCGACCTGACCTCCTCCACATAGTCCGGCGTATGCACCAGCAGCACCTGTTCATCGCTGCCCAGCGGCGCGTCCCGCCAGCGCGCGTCCTTGAATTCGGGGTCCTTCAGCGCCTTGAGCACCGCCTCCAGGCGCGCGGGCGACTCGGGATGGTGCGGGCCGGGCTGGTGATTGAAGCAGGCAGGATGGGTGTAGATCAGGGTGCGCATGGGGTGCTCGTCCTCCGGGTGTCGAATCCGCGGCCGGCCCTTCGGCGCGCCGGCCCGCCTGGGACTTTAAGGCAAAACGACCCGGCCCTGTATCGTCGCCAGTCAGTGCGCGCCGGCCGCCGCGTCGCTGGCACCGCTGTCGCGCCCCGCCAGGCGGGGCCGCGTCAGCCACACCAGCGGAATCAGCGCGATGAACGCCACCGCCGAGGCCAGGAAGATCTCGCTGGACGACAACATGAAGGCCTGCTGGTCGATCAACCGGTTCACCTGGCCCAGCGCCTGCTCGGGGCTCAGGCCGGCCGCCCGCAGACCGGCCAGTGTGTCGCTGCTGACCTGCCGCCCTGACGAGAAGATCTCCACCAGCTGCGCGTGGTGCAGCGTGGCCCGGTCTTCCCACAGCGTGGTGGCAATCGAGGTGCCGAAGGCGCCGGCCGTGATGCGCATGAAGTTGGACATACCGGAGGCGGCCGCGATGCGCTCCGGCGGAATGCCCGAAAGCGTGATCGTCACCAGCGGGATGAAGAAGAAGGCCATCGCAATGCCCTGCACGAGGGTGGGCAGCAGGATGGTGCCGAAATCCGCCTGCGTGTTGAAACGCGAACGCATCCACAGCACCAGGGCAAAGACGATGAAAGCCACGGTGGCGAATTTGCGCGGATCCACCTTGCCGATGTTCTTGCCCACCACGGGTGAGAGCACGATGGCCAGCAGACCCACCGGCGCCATCACCATGCCCGCCAGCGTGGCCGTGTAGCCCATGTACTGCTGCAGCCATAAGGGCAGCAGCACC
>JAJZUZ010000109.1 GCA_021845965.1 Pseudomonadota bacterium
GCACCACTGCTGAGCGCCATCCAGTGCCCCACGCTCGTGCTGACGGGCCGTGACGACAGCTGGAGCGGCCCGGCCCAGCACGAGGCCATGGCCGCCGCCATTGCCGGCGCGCAGCTCGTCATCGTGGAACACTGCGGCCACATGTGCACCCTGGAGCAGCCGCAGGCCGTGAGCGAGGCGCTGGCAGCCTGGCTGCGGCGTTCCTAGCGGGTCTGGCTTTGCGTCGAGCCGGTGGTCGCCGGCGCGGGCCCACCAGCCAGATACACCGTATGTGTCGGGAACGCAAAGCTGATTTCGCGCTGGCCGAACTCCCGCACCAGGCGCAGGTTGATGCCCTGCTGCACGTCCATGTAGATCTGGTAGTCCGGGTCGAGCACGTAGTAGACCGCCTCGAAATCCAGTGAGGACGGGCCGAACCCCTTGAAGTGGGCTCGGTCGAAGCGGACGGGCTGCTGCGCCGTGATCGCATCACGCATCACCTCGGGAATGCGCTGCAGCTTCTCCGGGGGGGTGTCATAGGTGACCCCGATGCGAAATTCGATGCGGCGCTCGTGCATGCGTTTGTAATTGCGGATGCGGCTCTTGAGCAGGTCGTTGTTGGAGAAGATGAGCTGCTCACCGCTCAGGCTGCGGACACGGGTGGTCTTCAGGCCCACGTGTTCGACCGTGCCCATGAGGTCATCGACGATGATGAAGTCTCCGATCACGAACGGCTGGTCGATGGCGATGGACAGCGAGGCGAACAGGTCGCCCAGGATGTTCTGCACCGCCAGTGCCACGGCGATGCCGCCGATCCCCATGCTGGCCACGAGGGTGGTGACATTGATACCCACGTTGTCCAGGATGAGCAGCGCCACCAGACTCCACAGCACCACGCGACCGATGAAGGACAGCCACGAGCGCGTCATCGTACGCGCCCCTTCGGTGGAGGGGTCGCTTGTCTCGAATCGCCTGTGCAGCCAGAAATCCAGGATGCGGCTGGCCCAGAAGCCGCCCTGCAGCATCAGCAGCGCGAGAAACACGCGGTCCGCCACCTTCTCCGCCGCGGCCGGCAGCTCCAGGAATTGCACCGCCGCGTAGACGCCGATGGCCGCGGACAGCAGCACGCGCGTGCCCGACACCACCTCTGCCAGCAGCTGCAGCGCCCCCGGGGCGGAGCCGTCCATGCGGCGGATGCGCCGCAGCACGAGGCGGCGCAGCAGTTCGAACACCACCATGCAGGTGGTGACGGCCAGCAGCGCGAGGACCCAGTCCTCGGTCGAGTTGTTGTTCAGGATCTGGCGTAGCAGTTTCATGGGTTGGGGCTGTCGGGCAGCCTGTCTTGCCAATCGGGAGTTTGCACCTCGGCGGGCGGAAAGTCCGCCAGCGGGCCGAGCCGCTTGCGGTCGCGCTGGAACAACGGCGGGCTGGTCATGAAGCCGATCAGCAGGCGCGCGAGTGCATCGAGCGAATCGAGGTGCACGCGTTCGTGGCCGTGCGAGGCGTCCAGCCCGAAGCACACCAGCGCGGTGCGGATGTCATTGCCGGCCTCCAGCGCGGCGGCCGCGTCGCTGCGGTAGTAGCGGAACACGTCGCGCGCGTGCGGGATGCCCTGGGCCGCGCAGAGCTCCAGCAGCCGGCGCGTCAGGTGCCAGTCGAACGGGCCGCTGGAGTCCTGCATGGCGATGGTCACGCCGTACTCGTGCGTGTACTGGCCCTCGGCCACGGTGCCGTTGTCGATGGAGAGCAGCTCCGCCACGTCGCCGTGCAGCACGTGCGAGGCGCCCACCCCGATCTCCTCCGAGATCGTGAAGAGCGGAAAGCAGTCCACCGGTGGCCTGCCATTCGACTGCACGATGGCCTTGAGCGCCGCCAGCACCGCCGCCACCCCGGCCTTGTCGTCCAGGTGGCGCGCATTGATGAAACCCTCGGGGCCGAACACCGGGTTGGCGTGCACGGCGACCGTGTCGCCCACGTGGATGCCCAGCGCGCGCGTCTCGGCCTCGCTGGACGTGCGCGCATCCACCCGCAGCTCCAGGTTGTCCCAGCTGACAGGCTGGGTGTCGATCTCGGTGTTGAAGGTGTGGCCTGAAGCCTTGCGCGGCAGCAGCGTGCCCTGGTGCAGCACCCCATGGTCGGAATAGATGGTCACGCGCGCGCCCTCGGCAAAGCGCGCGGACCAGAAGCCGATCGGCACCACGTCCAGACGGCCGTTGGGCCGGTACCCCTTGACCATGGCGCCCAGCGTGTCCAGGTGCGAGACGACCGCACGCGCCGGTGCCCGGCGGCTGCCCTGCAGCCGGGCGCGGATCGCGCCGCGGCGGGTGAGCTCGTACTCGATGCCCAGCTCGTCAAGCTCGTGGCACAGCAGATGGACCACCGCGTCCGTCATCCCCGAGGGACTCGGGGTGTTGAGCAGGCGGCCCAGCACCGCCTGCAGGTAGTCCAGGTCCGGCTTCATGCGCCGGCCCTGGCCGCGGCCTCGCGCAGCTCGGCGCGGGTCTGCGGGAACAGCAGGTCGATGAAGCGCTCGGCCGTGGGCTGCGGCTCGTGGTTGGCCAGGCCCGGACGCTCGTTGGCCTCGATGATCACGTACTCGGGCTGGTCCGGCGCGCGCACGATGAAATCGAAGCCCACCACCGGGATCTCCAGCGCGCGCGAAGCGCGCTCGGCCGCCTCGCGCAGCACCGGGTGCAGGATGGGCGTCACGTCGTGGATGGTGCCGCCCGTGTGCAGGTTGGCCGTCTTGCGCACCAGCACCGCCGTGCCGGCCTGCGGCACGGACTCCAGCGTATAGCCCTGGCCCTTGAGGCAGCGTTCGGTCTCGCCGTCGATCGGGATGCGGCTCTCGCCCGCCGTGGCCATCTGGCGGCGCCGGCTCTGCTTCTCGATCAGCGTGCGCAGCGTGCTGCGGCCGTCACCCACCACACCCGCCGGCCGGCGCGTGGCGGCGGCCACCACCTGGTGGTCGATCACCACGATGCGCAGGTCGCTGCCGGGCACCATCTGCTCCACGATCACATGCTCGCAGAAGTGGCGGGCGGCGTCGACGGCCGCCTGCACCTCGTCCAGCGTGTCCAGGTCCACCTTGACCCCCTGGCCCTGCTCGCCGCGCACCGGCTTGACCACCACGCGGCCATGCCGCTGCACGAACTCGGCCACCGCCTGCGGGTCATCGGCGTCGATCTGCGCCGGCACCGACAGGCCGCTGGCCGCCAGCACGCGCAGCGTCAGGCGCTTGTCGTCGCAGCGGCTCATGGCGATGGCGCTGGTCAGCTCGGACAGCGACTCGCGGCAGCTCACGCTGCGCCCGCCCAGGCTGAGCCTGAAGTAGCCGTACTCGGCGTCCAGCACCTCGGCGCTGATGCCGCGGCGGCGCGCCTCGCGCACCAGGATGCCGGCATAGACATTCAGGTCCGCGGCCGGGTCCGGGCCGATGAACAGCGGCTCGTTGATCGGGTTCTTGTTCTTGACGCAGTAGACCGGCACGCGCACGAAACCCAGCTTCTCGTACAGGGCAATGGCCTGCGCGTTGTCGTGCAGCACCGAGAGATCGAGGAAGGTCCGGCCGCGGCCGCGGAACAGCTCGGCCAGCGCGCGGCTCAGGCACTCGCCGATGCCGGGATGGCTGGCCTGCGGATCCACCGCCAGCGCCCACAGGCTGGCGCCACCGTCGGGATCGTTGAAGGCGCGCACATGGTCCACGCCCGTGACCACGCCCAGGATGGCGCGCGTCTCCACATCCTCCGCCACCAGCAGGTCTACCTCACGTTGCTGGCCCAGCTGGGTGAAGAAGGAGCGTGGCGGCGCCACCATCTTGCGCGTGGCGCAGATCCGGCGCACGCCTTCCGCATCGCGCGGCTGCGCCGGCCGGATGCGCCAGGGCGCATGTGCCGGCACCTCGATCGGCCCGCCCAGCGCGAGGCGGTAGGTATAGGAGGGATCGATGAACAGCTCCTGCGGTGCCAGCGCCACCACCACCTGCGGATCGCGCAGGTACAGCGCGATGTCGCGCCGGCCCGGCTGCTCCTTGCGGATGGTGTCCACCAGCGTGCGGGCGTCGGCAAAGGTCTGGCCGAAGATCAGCCGGCCCCAGCCGCAGTCCACCACGGTCTCGTTGTCCATGGCCAGCAGGTCCGGATGGCCGGCCGGGTCTGCCCAGTGCCGCAGCGACATCATCTCGTTCGGGTCCAGGGGGTTGCGGGTCGGGCTCTCGATCATGGTCCGGTTTCTCCTTGTCGTGTCTCAGAGTTGGTGCGACTGCAGCCACAGCTCCAGCAGGGCGAGCTGCCAGAGCTTGGAGCCGCGTAGCGGCGTGATGTGCCGGTCGGGCGCGGCCAGCAGGGTGTCGACGTAGTCGGGGCGGAACAGGCCGCGCTGGCGCGCCGCCGGGCTGTGCAGCGCGTCCTTGACCCAGTCCAGCGTCGGGCCCGAGAGGTACTTGAGCATGGGCACGGGGAAGTAGCCCTTGGGCCGGTCGATCACCTCGCGCGGCAGCAGGCTGCGCGCGATCGCCTTCAGGATGCCCTTGCCGCCGTCGCCCAGCTTGTCCTGCGCCGGCAGCTTCGCCGCCAGCTCCACCAGCTCGTGGTCCAGGAAAGGCACGCGCGCCTCCAGGCCCCAGGCCATGGTCATGCTGTCCACGCGCTTGACCGGATCGTCCACCAGCATCACCGTGGCGTCCAGACGCAGCGCGCGCTCCAGCGGCGTGTCGGCGCCGGGCTGGGCGAAATGCGCCTGGACGAAGTTGCGGCTCGCCCCCGGCACGGCGTAGGCGTCGGCCACGGTGCGCAGGTATTCCTCGGGATCGCGGTCGAAGAACACGCGGGCGTAGTCGTCCACCGCGTTCGCGCTTTCGGCCAGCGGCGGGTACCAGTGGTAGCCCGCGAACACCTCGTCCGCGCCCTGGCCGCTCTGCACCACCTTGACGTGCTGCGACACCTCGCGAGAGAGCAGGTAGAAGCCGATGTTGTCGTAGCTCACCATGGGCTCCGCCATGGCACGGATGGTGGCCGGCAGGTGCGCCAGCATGGTGCTGCCGTCGATGCGGATCTGGTGGTGCTTCGTGCCAAAAGTCTTCGCGACCAGGTCGGAATACCTGAACTCGTCGCCCTGTTCGCCATGGGCCGCCTCGAAGCCGATCGAGAAGGTGTTCAGGTCTTGCTGGCCGGCGCGCGCCAGCAGCGCCACGATCAGGCTGGAATCCACCCCGCCGGAGAGCAGCACGCCCACCGGCACGTCGGCCACCATGCGCCGCGCCACCGCGGTCTCCAGCGCCACCCGCACCATGCGCTCGCGCTCCTTGTAAGGCAGGGCGGCCACAGCCGGGTCCGTAGCGAAGGGCGGGTTCCAGTAGCGCGTCTCCTGCATGCGGCCATCGGCCTCGTACACGCGCACGGTCGCCGGCGGCAGCTTGCGCACCCCGCGCACCAGCGTTCGCGGCGGCGGTACCACGGCATGCCACATCAGGTAGTGCTCCAGGGCCACCGGGTCGATGGCCGTGTCCACGTCGCCCGCCGCCAGCAGCGCTGGCAGCGTGGAGGCAAAGCGCAGCCGCCGGCCGTCGCTCGATTCGCTCAGGTACAGCGGCTTGATGCCGAAGCGGTCACGCCCCAGCACCACGCGGCCCGTGTCGCGCTCGTGGATGGCAAAGGCAAACATGCCGTGCAGGCGGCGCACGCAGTCCGTGCCCCATGCCTTGTAGGCGCGCAGCAGCACCTCGGTGTCACCGTCGGAGAAGAAGCGGTGCCCCGCGGCCTCCAGCTCGGCGCGCAGTTCGTGGTAGTTGTAGATGCAGCCGTTGAAGACCAGCGTGAGCCCCAGGTCGGGCGTCACCATGGGCTGCTGGGCGCGTTCGCTCAGGTCGATGATCTTCAGGCGCCGATGGCCGAAGGCCACGCGGCTCTGGTGAAAGCTGCCGCCCGCATCCGGGCCCCGGGGGCGCAGCACTTCCACCATGCGGCCAACGGCTTGCGCGTCGGCCTCCTGCCCGTCAAAGCGGATCTCTCCAGTGATTCCACACAATGTTGCGTCCCTCCTTGTGCTTGCAGCGGAAAGGGCGCGACCTTACCGCGCAACACCTTTTCGCAGCAAACCGGTCGGTTACTCTGATCGTGTTAGGGCTGGCTTGCAGGAACGCTTTGTTGCTATAAATGAAGTAGCATTGATCCACCATATAGGGTGCGATCAGGCGTTTTATCGTGATGTGCAATCGGTGCGCGGGCCGCCACAAGACCGCGCGCGCAGTAGGGTGTCCTCCTCTAGAGTGGCCGCAACAACAAGCCGGGGGAGACCGTCGTCGTGCCATTGAGCTGCAATGAACTCAAATCCCGTGCGCTGAATCTCGCCCCCGTCAGCCGAACTTGATGGGCCGGCCGGGGCACAACACGCTTGCCGGTCGCGCGACGGCCAATCCTCTGCTGGAAGGAGAAACGTTCGACTTCAGAGGCTTCGATTCGCCTGCCGAGCTGCAGCTGTCATTGCCGATGAGAACAAGCCTTCCCGCCCGGCAGCCATGCCGCTAAGATGCCCCCATCCGCCGCACGCCATCGCATGAGCAAGCCCGCCCAGCCCCGACTCGAAAGCCTGATCGCCGGTATCGATGACGGCATCCAGGCGCATCTGGCCTGGAACCAGCGGCTCATGCGCTGTGCCCTGTTGCACGAGTCGCCAGGGGACGACATGTTGCAGTCCGACGCGCATCGCCGGTGCATCTTCGGCCGGTGGTTCCTTACCGAGCGGGAGGCGCTGGCCAGCCTTGATGCCGTGGCAACGGCCGACGTGGAGCGGTTCCACGAAGCCATGCATGAGGCCGTGCGTGCTCTTTGTGCCGCTTCCGCGCAAGGACAGGCCGCCACGCTGCAGGCCTTCCAGGCCTACGAGGCCGGCCAGACCGGCATGATCGATCAGCTGAATCGTCTGCGCCAGAAATTGGCTGAGTCCGTTCTCCAGCACGACGCGCTGACCGGTCTGCCTCTGCGGCACGGTCTGCACTATGCGTTTGACCTGCGTCTGCGGGACGCTGCGCGCAATGACGTTCCGCTCTACCTGGCCATGGTGGATGTGGATCACTTCAAGGACGTGAACGACCGCTGGGGCCACGCCGTTGGCGACGTCGCCTTGCAGCATCTGGCACGTCTCATGAGCGACTGCCTGCGCGGCAACGACATCCTGGTGCGCTATGGTGGCGAGGAGTTTCTCTTCCTGCTGCTGGGCGAGGGTGCACCGGCCGTGATGCATCGCCTGCTGCACGAGGTACGTACCCATCCCTTGCCGCTGCAGGATGGCACGCCGTTGCGGATGACGGTGACCGCCGGGCTCACGCAGGTCACGGGCGCAGACACGCTTTCGTCGGCCGTGGACCGCGCCGATTTCGCCATGCTGCGCGGCAAGCAGGGTGGGCGTGACCGGTGCGTGCTGGCGTAAGCGTCGGGCTGTGCCGACCTATTGGCGGGGCAGCAGGCTGTTCAGGTCGAAGGCGGTATCCGCTGCCTGGGCTTGCGTGGGGGAGACGCCGGCATCGAGCAGCTTGCGCACCAGCAGGTGGTCCTTGCTGGCGTTGACGCTGTCGGCGGCAACCAGCTTGTCACCCTTGTAGTGGTAGACGGTGAAACTGGCGGTGGACAGCTCGCCGGCCATCGTGCCGCGTACCGCCCACTGGTCGGCCCCCATGGACAGGCCGGCCATCTGCAGCTTCTTGTCGTACTGGTCGCTCCAGAACCACGGGGTGGCGGTGAAGGGGCGTTCCTGCCCGAGCAGCGCGGCGGCGGCGCTCTTGCCCTGCTCGGTGGCGTTGTTGACGGACTCCAGGCGCAGCAGGCTGCCGTCCGCCAGGCGGCGTGCGGTGCAGTCGCCGGCGGCGACGATGGAGCTGTCGCTGGTGCGGCCGCAGGCGTCGACGACGATGCCGCGCTCGCATTCCAGCCCGGCCG
>JAJZUZ010000011.1 GCA_021845965.1 Pseudomonadota bacterium
GGCAGCAGACCGTCCCACCAGGGCAGCAGGGCCTGCAGTTCAGGCAGCGCGCAGCCGCTGAGCTGGCTGACTGTGGCGGCATCGAGCACGGCGTAGCCCTGGCGCTGCAGGGTGGCATCCAGCTCGGATGCACGGACAAGCGGGGGCGGGAACAGGAAACTCATGGCTGGCATTTTGCCCGTCCCGAGCGCCGCAGCAAAAAAAACGCCCCGGATCGGGGCGTTTGGTTACCTGCTCTCGGGCGCGCTCAGCAGCCGGCGGTATCCGTCAGCGCGATGACCGGCGCGCTGCCCACCGCCGTGGACGAGGTGTAGGTGGCGCGGCAGGTCGCCGGGTTGGTGGAACCCGTGACGTCGAAGGTGATGGCCACGCCGGCACCGGCGCCGCCGGCGGCGATGGTCAGGCCATCGGCGGCCGCATTCAGGTTGGCCGCCGCCACGATGCCCGCGGCATCGGCCGTGGGATAGCGATTGACCATGGTGACCGCCACACCATCCATATTGGCGGTGCCGCCGGCATTGGTGCAGGTGCCGGCACCGGCCACGGCCGCGAGATCGAGTTCGCAACGGGCCTTGGCCAGGGCTGAGGCGGAGCGGATGGCACCCAGCACGCCCTGGATCTTGGCGATGCGCGCGTCGCGCTGCATGGCGATGTAGCGCGGCAGGGCGATGGCCGCCAGGATGGCGATGATGGTGATGACGATGACCAGTTCGATCAGCGTGAAACCTTTTTGCGACTTGTTCATAGGTAGTTCGTAGGCAAGTGGAATTTCCGGCATTGTGCGCCCCCCAACCCGGGCGGTGAAAATTTCATAGCAGCAAAGCCTGGCTTTGCGTGATATTTTTTGCGCTTTCCCGGCCGGCCCGGCACTTCAGTCGATCAGCGCCGCATACACCAGGCTGCGGAACAGGGGGCGGTAGTAGTCGCGCTGGTTGGGCGCCTGGATCATCATCAGCGCGAACAGGTCCTCGGCCGGGTCCACAAAGAAGGTGGTGCCGGCGATGCCGCCCCAGTAGTACATGCCGACCGAGCCCGGCACCGGGGCCAGCCCGGCCGCGGTGCGCACCGCAAAGCCCAGGCCGAAGCCGTGCCCCGGCGGCAGCAGCGTGGAAGCCGCACCGCCGTGGATGGGGATGCTGCCCAGGTGGTCGCTGGTCATGAACTCCACCGTGCGCGGGCCGAGCAGGCGCACGCCATCGAGTTCGCCCTTGTTCAGCATGAACTGCAGGAAACGCGCGTAGTCCATGGCGGTGCCCGCCAGGCCGCCGCCGCCGGATTCCAGGGCCGCCTCACGCCGGATGTCGATCAGGCGCATGGGGGTGCCACCGTCCGGATCGTGGGCAAAGGCTTCGGCAATGCGGCCGTGCTGCGCGGGCGGCACGGCAAACGCAGTGTCATGCATGCCCAGGGGCCCGAGGATCTGCGTGCGCAGGAAGTCGCCCAGTGTCTGGCCGCTGATCACCTCCACCAGGCGGCCCAGCACGTCGGTCGCCCGGCTGTACTCCCACAGGCTGCCCGGCTCGGCCATGAGCGGCAAGGCCGCCAGGGTGCGGGAGAATTCGGCATTGCTGCGCTCGCGTGAACCGATCCGGGCCTCGGCATACCGGCGCTGCACCGGCCCGTCGCCGAGGAACTCGTAGCTCAGGCCGGCGGTGTGGCGCAGCAGGTCCTGCACCGTGGCGGCGCGGGCCACCGGTCGCAGGACGTAGCCGCCCTGCCCGTCCGGCACCACCAGCTGCTGCGCGGCAAACTCCGGCAGGTGCGTGGCAACGGCGTCGCTCAGCAGCAGGCGCCCCTGCTCCACCAGCATCATGATGGCCACCGAGACGATGGGCTTGGTCATGGAGTAGATGCGAAAGATCGAATCGACCGCCATGGGCGCCCCCGAAACGGGATCCTGCAGGCCCAGGCTCTCCAGCAGCGCCAGCCGGCCGTGCCGTGCCACGGCGACGACGGCACCCGGCAGGCGCTGGCGGTCGATCTCGCCTTGCAGCACGTCCAGCAGCCGCTGCGTGCGCTGCGCACACAAGCCCAGTTCGCCGGGGGTGGCGCGCGCCAGGGTGGCGTCGTGGCTGCTGGCCGTCGTAGTGGCTTGGATCATGGGAAGTCCTTCGGGGAAGATATGCTGAACCGGGCCGCGTTTTGCGTCGACCCCAGGCGCGGCCGGACAGGCCCTTGTGCCACGAGCGTCAGGGGCCTCCGCCTTGTGGCAGGGGCGGCAGCGCCGTGCCGCAGTGCAGGCAGTAATGCGCCTCGGGCGCGTGCCCTTCGCGCAGGCATTCCGGGCAGATGCGCGACGCCGGCTGGGCGCCGATGCGCCGCGCCGTCATCTCGGCAGTGACGATGCCGGTGGGCACGGCCAGCGTGCCCCAGCCCAGCAGCATCATGACGGAGGAGATGAAGCGCCCGAGCTCGGTCTTGGGTGTGATGTCGCCAAAGCCCACGGTGGTCATGGTGGTGATGGCCCAGTACACCGACGTGGGGATGCTGGTGAACCCGTTGGCCGGCCCCTCCACCACGTACATGACCGTGCCCATGACCAGCACGATCATCAGCACCGCCGTGATGAAGACCAGGATCTTGCGCCGGCTGGCGCGCAGGGCCAGGCCCAGGGCCTGGTACTCGGCCAGGTAGGCGGTGAGCTTGAAGATGCGGAACACGCGCAGCAGGCGCAGCACCCGCACGTCGATCAGCGCATGCACGCCCGGTACCAGCAGCGCCAGGTAGGTGGGCAGCAGGGCCAGCAGGTCAATGAGGCCGTAGAAGCTGAGAGCGTAGCGCCAGGCATGGCGCACGCTGACCAGACGCGCCACGTATTCGAGGGTGAAGAGCGCGGTGAACACCCACTCCAGCACGTCGAAGACCGCCTGCAACTGCGCCGACTGACCCGGCAGGCTGTCGAGCATCACCACCGCCACGCTGGCGAGGATGAGCACGATGAGCCAGATGTCGAACAGGCGGCCGGCCCGGGTGTCGGACTCGAAGATGACGGTGTACAGCGCCAGGCGCCAGCCCGCCTGGGGGCGGGCCTCCGGCGCGGGGGTGGCAGCGGGCGGGTGGGCTGGCTGGGGAGTGGACATACAACGATTATTCTCTAGGCGTTCTCCGCCTCCTGCAGCGCGCGCCACATCACCTTGCCGGTGCCGCTCTTGGGCAGGGCGCTGACGAACTGCACCACGCGCGGCACCTTGTAGGCGGCCATGTGCTCGCGGCACCAGTCGATCAGGTCCTGCTCGCTCAGCTGGCCCTGGTGCGTGGCGCGCAGCACCACCACGGCCTTGACCGATTCGCCGCGGTAGGCGTCTTTCGTGCCGATGATGCAGGCCTCCTGGATGGCGGGGTGCCTGTACATCAGCGCCTCCACCTCCGCCGGCCAGACCTTGAAGCCGGAGGCATTGATCATGCGCTTGAGGCGGTCGGTCATGAAGAAATAGCCCTCCTCGTCCACGCGGCCCATATCGCCGCTGCGGAAGAAGCGCTTGCCGTCCAGTTCGATGAAGGCCTGGGCCGTGGCCTCGGGGCGGCGCCAGTAGCCCTGGAACACCTCGGGGCCGTGGATGACGATCTCGCCCTGCTCGCCGGTGGGCACTTCCTGCAGCGTCACCGGGTCGATCACGCGCGCGTCGGTGCTCATGTAGGGGATGCCCAGGCACTGCTGCTTGGGTCGGTCGGGCGGGTTGCTGTGCGAGGGCGCGGCCGTCTCGGTCAGGCCGTAGCCCTCGACATAGCGCAGGCCGAACTGCTCGAACAGGCGCTGCGCCACCGCCTGCGGCATGGCGGCACCGCCGCCGCCGATGTGCACCAGACTGGAGAGGTCGAACTGGGCGAAGTTCGGGCTACCCATGAGGTCGATCACCATGGTGGGGATGTTGGTCCAGGTGGTGACGCCGCGGCGCGAGATCAGGCGCCCGGCCAGCTCACGGTCCCAGCGCGGCATGATGACCAGCGTCGCGCCCAGGTAGATGCTGCCATGCATCACCACCACCATGCCGGTGATGTGGAACATGGGCACCACCGCCAGCACCACGCCCTCGGCCGAGCCGTTGGCCCACAGGCCGCCGGCCACGGCGTTGTGCATCAGGGTCGCGTGCGGGTGCATGCAGCCCTTGGGCAGGCCGGTGGTGCCGCTGGTGTAGGGCAGCACGGCCAGGTCGGCCGGGCCGACCTGCAGCGCCGGCACGGCGGCGCTGCAGGCCAGCGCCTGTTCCCAGGCATGCACCTGGCCGCCGGCCAGCGCCGGCAGCGGGTGGCGCGTCAGCAGCCAGTCGCGCCAGGCCTCGGGCGGCGCCTCGTCGCCGGCCTGGGCCGGGTCGAAGGCATCGGTGAACTGCGTCACGACCAGGTGCGTCAGGCCCTGGCCGTCGCCCAGCGCGGCGCTGGCGCGCGCCAGCTCGGGTGCCAGATCGCCGCTGGTGATGGCCACTTTGGCCTCGGGGTCGCGGATGTAGTGCTGCAGCTCCTCGCTGCGGTTCATGGGATTGACCGGCACCACCACCGCGTTGGCACGCAGGATGGCGAAGTGCGCGATCACCAGCTGCGGGCAGTTCTGCAGGTTGAGCAGCACGCGGTCGCCCGGGCGCACGCCCAGCTCCTGCAGGAAGGCCGCCAGACGCTCTGCTTTTTGTAGCACCTCGGCGTAGCTGAAGCTCCGGCCGAAGAAGACCAGCGCGGCCTTGTCCGGGTAGCGGCGCGCGCTCACGGCCAGGTTGTCCCACAGGGACGTGGCCGGCGGCGTGATGGCGTGCGGCAGGCGGGCGGGCCAGAACTTGTGATGGGGACGCATGCGACGGAACCTCCTGTGCGCAGGCTAGCGTGCCACGCGCCCGGCCGCATCCGGGTCGCCCCGTATTCCAGTCGCCCAGGCGACGTGCGACGCCCACGCAATTTCCCCAATGCCCGCGCCGGACATCCCGCGCTACAGTTCAAGGCTGTAGCCACGCCATGGAGACGACGATGAAACACCGCCTTGCCGCCCTGGCCAGCCTTGCCGCGCTTGCCTTCTGCATCAGCCCGCCCGCCTGGGCCGGCAAGACCCTGGACGCCATCAAGGCCCGCGGCCAGCTGGTCTGCGGCGTCAACACCGGCCTGGCCGGCTTCAGCATGGCCGACTCGGCCGGCCGCTGGAGCGGGCTGGACGTGGACATCTGCCGCGCCGCCGCCGCGGCCGTGCTCGGCGACGGCAACCACGTCAAGTACGTGCCGCTCAGTTCGCAGCAGCGCTTCACCGCCCTGCAGTCGGGCGAGGTGGACCTGCTGTCGCGCAACACCACCTTCACGCTCTCGCGCGACGCCGCGCTGGGCCTGCACATGACGGCCGTCACCTACTACGACGGCCAGGCCTTCATGGTGCCGGCGAAAAGCGGCATCCGCAGCGCGAAGCAGCTCAAGGGCAAGACCATCTGCGTGCAGTCCGGCACCACCACGGAAAAGAACCTGAGCGACTACTCGCGCGCGCATCGGCTCAACCTCAAGCCGGTGGTGTTCGAAAAGCTCGAAGCCGCCACCGGCGCCTACCTGGCAGGCCGCTGCGCCGCCTACACCACCGACGCCTCGGGCCTGGCCTCGATCCGCAGCAAGGAAGCGAAGAACCCGGCCGATCACCTGATCCTGCCCGAGCTGATCTCCAAGGAGCCGCTGGGCCCCCTGGTACGCCGCGGTGACGACGACTGGCTGGCCATCGTCACCTGGGTCATCTACGGCCTGCAGGAGGCCGAGGAATACGGCATCACGCAGGCCAATCTGGAGCAGATGAAACGCAGCGACGACCCGGTGGTCAAGCGCCTGCTCGGCACCGGCGAGGACATGGGCAAGCTGCTGGGGCTGGATCGCGAATGGCTGCTGCGCGCCCTGCGCACCAGCGGCAACTACGGCGAGATCTTCGAGCGCAATGTGGGCGCCCAGTCCACCCTCAAGCTGCCGCGCGGCGCCAACCGGCTCTGGAACCAGGGCGGGCTGGTCTACCCGATGCCGATCAGATGAAGCACCCCCAGGCTCCGCTCCCATCGTTCGCTACGCCACCCCCCTCAAGAGGGCGACACCAGCGGCCCGGCAAAGCCGGTTCCGCGGTGTCCCTCGCTTGGTGGATCCGGTATGCAAGCGTTTCCTCTTCTTATGCGCAAACCTGAGAAGTCGTCGCGCACCGTACGCGCGTTGTTCTGGCAGCTGCTGGCGATGGCCGCGGTGCTGGCGCTGCTGGGCTGGCTCGCCTTCAACACCGCGCAGAACATGCAGGCGCGCGGCATCCAGAGCGGCTTTGACTTCCTTTCGCAGCCGGCCGGCTTCGACATCAGCGAGACGGTGCTGTATTTCGACGCCGATCGACCCTACTGGCAGGCCTTTGCCGCCGGCGCGCTCAACACGCTGCGTGTGGCCGCGCTCGGCTGCGGGCTCATCACCGTGCTGGGCACGGCCATCGCGCTGGGCCGGCGCTCGCGCAATCCGCTGCTGCGCGGGCTGTGCGCCGCCTACGTGGAGCTGTTTCGCAACATTCCCGTGCTGCTGCAGCTGCTGATGTGGTACCTGCTGCTGGCCCAGGCGCTGCCACCCATCGGCGAGGCGCGCACGCTGGGGCCGCTGGCGCTGGACAAGAGCGGGCTGGCCTGGGTGCTCAACGCGGACGGCGACACGCTCTTCACCGCCACGCCCGAGTTCCTGGCCGTGCTGCTGGGCCTGACGCTGTACACCGCGGCCTTCGTGGCCGAGGTGGTGCGCGCCGGTCTGCAGGCCGTGCCGCGCGGCCAGGTCGAGGCGGCGGCCGCGCTGGGCCTGTCGCGCGCGCAGGCGCTGCGCCGGGTGGTGCTGCCGCAGGCGCTGCGCGTGATCATCCCGCCGCTGACCAACCAGTACCTCAACCTCACCAAGAACTCCTCGCTGGCCGTGGCCATCGGCTACCCGGACGTGGTGTCCATCGCCAACACGGCCCTGAACCAGACCGGCCGCGCGCTGGAATGCATCGCCCTCATCATGGCGGTCTACCTCTGCACCTCGCTGGCGACCGCCGCCTTCATGGGTTGGTTCAACGCCCGTGCGGCCATCCGGGAACGCTGAGGGAGTACCCGCCGTGAGCACCTACGCCCCCATCGCTGCCCGGCCGGCGCCTGCCCGGCGCGGCGGCATGCGCGCCTGGCTGCGCGCCCATCTGTTCGCCGACGTGCCGACCACGCTGGCCACGCTCGCCATCGCGGCCGGGCTGGTGTGGGCGCTGCCGCCGCTGCTGGACTGGGCGATCTGGCGCGCGCACTTCGCGGCCCAGGTCGCGCCCTGCAGTGCCGAAGGCGCCGGCGCCTGCTGGGGCGTGGTGGCCGCGAAGTACCGCTTCATCCTGCTCGGGCGCTACCCCTTTGACGAACAGTGGCGCCCGCTGCTGGCCACCGCGCTGCTGCTGGCCCTGCTGGTGGCGAGCTGCCTGCGCCGCTGGTGGCGCCGCCCCCTGGCGCTGGCCTGGGTCGGTGGCCTGGCCCTGTACTTCGCGCTCATGCGCGGCGGCGTCGCCGGCCTGACCCGGGTGGAGACCGAACTGTGGGGCGGCCTGCCGCTCACCCTGCTGCTGTCCACGCTGGCCATCGGGCTGGCCTTCCCGCTGGCGCTGCTGGTGGCGCTGGGGCGCCGCTCGCAGCTGCCGGCCGTGCGCGCGCTGTGCACGGTGTATATCGAAGGGGTGCGCGGTGTGCCGCTGGTCTCGGTGCTGTTCACCGCCTCCTTCCTGTTTCCGCTCTTCCTGCCCGCGGGCAGCCAGATCGACGTGCTGCTGCGCGTGGTGGCGGGCATGACCCTGTTTTCCGCCGCCTACATGGCCGAGGTGATCCGCGGCGGCCTACAGGCCGTGCCGCGCGGCCAGGTGGAAGCCGCGCAGGCGCTGGGGCTGTCGTGGTGGCAGACGCAGCGGCGCGTGGTGTTGCCGCAGGCGCTGGCCGCGGTGCTGCCCGGGCTGATGAACAACTTCATCGCCATCTTCAAGGACACCTCGCTGGTGACCATCGTCAGCCTGTACGAACTGACCGGGGCGCTGAGCCTGGCGCTCAACTCGGATGCCGACTGGCGCCCGTACAAGCTGGAGGCCTATCTTTTCATTGCCGCCATCTACTTCGTCTTCTGCCACGCCCTGTCGCGCTACAGCGGCTGGGTGGAAGGGCAGCTGGCGCGGGGGCGCTGATCCGCCATGTCCGAACCCATCCTTCTGTTCGAGCAGGTCAACAAGTGGTACGGCGAGCACCACGTGCTGCGCGACATCGACCTGACCGTGCAGCGCGGCGAGCGCCTGGTGGTCTGCGGTCCCTCGGGCTCGGGCAAGTCCACCCTGATCCGCTGCATCAACCGGCTGGAAGAGCACCAGAGCGGCCGGCTGGTGGTGGACGGCCTGACGCTGGGTGACGACCCCAAGGTCATCGACGCCGTGCGCCGCCGCGTGGGCATGGTGTTCCAGCAGTTCAACCTGTTCCCGCACCTCACCGTGCTGGACAACCTGACGCTGGCGCCCATGCAGGTGCACAAGCTGCCACGCAAGCAGGCCGAGGCACAGGCGCTGGCCCAGCTGGAGCGCGTGCGCATCGCGGAGCAGGCGCACAAATACCCGCTGCAGCTCTCCGGCGGCCAGCAGCAGCGCGTGGCCATTGCCCGCGCCCTGTGCATGCAGCCGCAGATCATGCTGTTCGACGAACCCACCTCGGCGCTGGACCCGGAGATGGTGCGCGAGGTGCTGGACGTGATGGGCGAACTCGCCACCCAGGGCATGACCATGCTGGTGGTGACGCACGAGATGGGCTTTGCCCGCGCCGTCGCCGACCGCGTGGTCTTCATGGACGAGGGGCAGATCGTCGAGCAGAACACCCCCGACGAATTCTTCAGCCATCCGCAGAGCGAACGCGGGCGCGACTTTATTTCCAGGATTCTCGGGCATTGAGCGGGCGCCCGGCCGACATCGGCACTGCGCGGCTTCGCCCGGTTCCTTGTCCGACAGGCATGCCAGGCGAATTGGCCCAACTCATTGATCTGCCTGGGACGTGGGCAGATTGCCACGACTGTTGTGAGCCGGCAGACCGCCCTGTCGATCCGACAGGGTGGCCGGGTTTCGTTGACTTTGTGATGGGTCCGGGAAGGTGGCCTTAAAAGGAAAAGGCTGATATATATCGGGTGCTCATCACACTGCACGGGAAGACAAGGTGATGAGCTGCACTCTTGTTGGTCAGACCGGTCGGCCGCCCCGGCCCAGCCAGGCGGCGCAAGCAGAGGAGCATGCCCATGTCGACTCAAATCAACGAAACGATCCAGACGCACTACACCCGTACCGATTTGGGAAGTGCCATCCTCGCTGCGCTGGCACAAGCGGGCAAGGATCCGGACCGGCTCAGTCCTGAAGACCTGGCGCCTGTGGACGAATTTCACATCCGCGGCCGCGCGGCAACGCTTGAGCTTGCACGGGCCGCCGGTCTCGATGCCACGAAACGCGTGCTGGATGTCGGCAGCGGCGTTGGCGGCACCTCCCGGTGTCTCGCCAAGGAGTTCGGGTGCCGAGTCACCGGCATCGATCTCACTGACGAGTACTGCGACGCCGCTGCCATGCTCTCCGCCAGGATCGGGCTCTCCCCGCTTGTGGAATATCGCCAGGGCGACGCGACCAGTCTCCCCTTCGATGACGCGTCATTTGATGTCGTCTGGACCGAGCACGTGGCCATGAATATCCCGGACAAACCGCGCCTTTACAGCGAGATGCATCGGGTGCTCAAGCCGGGGGGAACGCTCGCCATTTATGACATTCTCGCCGGCCCGGCCGGTCCGGTTCTCTTCCCTGTGCCCTGGGCGCGGACCCCGGATACCAGCTTCCTGGTGCGGCCGGACGAACTGCGCCAGCTCCTCGAAGAGGCCGGCTTCAAGATCGCCGACTGGACAGACACCACCGACGCCGCGCGCACCTGGTTCGTGTCGCTCGCCGAGAAGATCCGCAAGGAAGGTTTGCCGCCGCTTGGATTTCACCTACTGATGGGATCTGATTTTCAGGCGATGGCGCAGAATCAGCGGCGCAATCTTGAGGAGGAACGGATAGTCCTCGCCCAGGTGATCGCCAGAAAATAGGCGCCACCTGACGCCGGCGGGCGTGCCGGACTCCGACCGTCAGGCGGTCGATCGTCCACAGTGGGTCGAACCCTGACGCACGCGCACAGCCTTCATCCGCCTCCGACCGCAACGGCATTCTTTGCAGCATCACGCCAAACGATAATGCCGGCCAGACGCAATCTCTCGCGCGCTAGCAGCGCGAACACCTACCTTGACGAAGACCAAAGCCAAGCCCGCGACCAGCCGCCCCCCGGCCCGGGGCTCCACCTGGCAGTTCGCCGCGGCCATCCTGCTCGTATTGACAGCGGCAGCCGATGCCGCCTACCTGCTCCATGCCGAATGGCCGCATTTCGGCAACCCGGACATGGGCTCCATGGCGATTGCCGCTGCCGTGCTGGGCACTGCCTTGTGCGGCGGCTACAGCCTGTTCACGCGACAACCCGGTGAGCAGCTGGCCATGGCCAGCCTGGCGCTGCTCTGCGTCGCCACGGCCCATGGGGTGCTCCTGTCCGGCCGGCTGAATTACCGGGCGCCGTGCGAGGGCGGGCAGTACGAATGCGCGCGCACGGGCCTGAACCGCACCATGGTCGCTTACCACCGATGACCTCACCGCTCCTCACCCCCCTGCAAGCCGGCCTCGACGCCCTGCGCCAGGGCAGCGGCAGCCCCGCCGCCTTCAGCCAGCTGGCCCGCACGCAGAACGCGCTGCTGGCCGCACTGCCGCCGCGCTACGCCGAGGTGCTGCACGGCCTGCTGGACCGGCTGGAGAGCAGCGCCCTCTTTGCCGAGGAAAGCTGCTCCTTCAGCCAGACCGATCTGCTGGACAGCCTGCAGCTCTGGCTGGACAAGGCGGCGCAGCAGCTGGCCCCGCGATAGACCCCGCCGCCGGCAGGCACACGCTGGCAGGATTCGGGTTTTCCCGATAAGATATATGCGTATTCAATCTTATAGGGGCCACTCATGCCCGATCCGCAGCTGTGCAGTGAAGAGGAAATCACCGAGCTGGTGCAGCGCTTCTACGCCCGCGTGCGCCGCGACGCCACGCTGGGCCCGATCTTCAACGCGCGCATCCACGACTGGCCGGCCCATGAAGCCAAGCTGGTCGACTTCTGGTCCTCCGCCCTGCGCGGCACGCGGCGCTTTCGCGGCACGCCCATGCCGGTGCACGCGGCGCTGCCCAACCTGAGCGCCGAAATGTTCGGCCACTGGCTGCAGCTGTTCGAGCAGACGCTGGCGACGCTGCCGAACGCGGCCTTGCGCGAGCGCGCCCGCGATCTGGCGCACCGCATCGCCGAAAGCCTGTGGTACGGCTACCAGCTCGCCCACCCCGCGCCCGAGACCCAGACCGGGCTGCAGGAGCTGGCCTCGTGAGCACGCTGCTGCAGATCGACGAGCCGGCGGCCAGCCCGCGGGTGCCACCGTCGCTGCGCGCCTTTCTGGAGATGGGCTTTCGCCCGCTCTATCTGGCCGGCACCGGCTGGGCGCTGCTGGCCGTGGCGCTGTGGATCTTCGCGCCGCAGCTGCTGCAGGGCCCGCTGGCCGGTGTGGCCTGGCATGCGCACGAGATGATGTGGGGCTATGTGGCCACCATCGCCGTGGGTTTCCTGATGACGGCCGGCGCCAACTGGACCGGCGTCAACCCCATGCCGCGCGCCGTGCTGCTGGCCGCCTGCGTGCTGTGGCTGCTGGCGCGCATCGGCCTGCTGGGCCACGGGCCGGCCTGGTTCTGGCTCGGCTTTGGCGCCGAGGCGGCCTTCTTCCTGCTGGCCGCGCTGGCCATGGCGCGCAGCGTCTATGGCACACGCAACCGGCGCAACTACGCCGTGCCGCTGCTGCTGCTGGGCCTAGGCGGCAGCGACGTGCTCTACCTGCTGGCGGCCCTCGGCGGCGACTACGGCCTGCTGATGCAGCGCTTCAACGCCGGCCTGCTGGTGATGGCGGTGATCGCACTGCTGGTCAGCCGGCGCGTCATCCCCTTCTTTGCCATGCGCGCCGTGCCGGGCCTGCAGATTCCCATGCACGAGAAGAGCAGCTGGGTGCAGCTCATCGCGGGCACGCTGGCCGTGCTGTTCGGGCTGCTGCAATGGTCGGGGCCGCAGGCCCTGGCGTTGGCCGTGGCCGGCACGCAGCCGCTGTGGCAGCTGTGGAGCTGGCAGCCGCGGGCCGTGCGCCGCAAGCCGCTGCTGTGGATCCTCTACCTCGGCTACGCGGGCCTGGGGCTGGGCCTGTTGACGGCCGCGGCGCAGGCGGCCGGTACGCCGCTGCGCAGCGCGGTGCACGTGCACGTGATCGCCATGGCCGGTTTCTCCGTGCTCATCATCGGCATGGTCACGCGCACGGCCCTGGGCCACCTGGGCCGGCCGCTGGCGACCGACCGCAGCATGGTGACGAGCTATGGGCTGGTGCTGGCGGCCGTGCTGTTGCGGCTGGCGGCACTGCATCCGACCGTCGTGAGCGGGCTGCTGCTGCAAGGCGCGGCGCTGTGCTGGATCGGGGCCTTCGCGCTCTACCTGTGGCGCTTCTTTCCCTGGATGATCCGGCCGCGGCCCGACCAGCCGCCGCCGGTGGTCACCCTGACAGCGGGCCGCAAGAAATGACCCACGTCGTCACCGAGGCCTGCATCAGGTGCAAGTACACCGACTGCGTCGACGTCTGCCCGGTGGATGCCTTCCGTGCCGGCAAGAACATGCTGGTCATTGATCCGGATGACTGCATCGACTGCGCGCTGTGCATTCCCGAGTGCCCGGTGGCCGCCATCTTTGTCGAAGAGGACGTGCCGGCCGACCAGCAGTCCTTCATCGACCTCAACGCCCGCCTGGCCAAACGCTGGCCGCTCATCACCCGCAGCCGGCCGGCGCCGGCCGATGCCGATGCCTGGGGCCAGGTGAAGAATAAAATGGACCAGCTCGACGAACGCGCCGACAACGAGAAAGACTAGGACACCATGCGCCTGACCAGCATGACCGACTACGCCCTGCGCCTGCTGATGTACCTGGCGCAGCACCCGGACCGCCTGTGCACCATCGCCGAGATCGCCACGGCGCACGGCATTTCCGAAGCCCACCTGATGAAGATCACGCACCAGCTCGCGCTGGCCGGCTGGATCGAGACCGTCCGCGGCAAGGGTGGCGGCATGCGCCTGGCGCTGCAGCCGGCGGACATCAACCTCGGTGAGGTGGTGCGCAGCATGGAGAGCGACTTCCAGCTGGTGGAGTGTTTCGGGCCGGCCAACGAGTGTGTCATCGTACGCCAGTGCCGGCTCACTTCCGTCATGCGCGGCGCGCTCGACAGCTTCATGGCGCACCTGGACAAGTACACCCTGGCCGATCTGTTTCCAGGTAAACCCGTCGCGCGGAAGATCACCCGCCGCACGGTAAGCATCAAGGCCGCCTGAAACCGCCCGTCTCCGCCGCCGCGACACGGCGGCTCGAATTGGCATATAAAACAGCATGCACCGGAACCCACCGGGCATGCAAGCCAACCACAGGAGGAGACAGGCCATGGCGAAACTCACCGTCAACGGCAAGGAGCACGAATTCCAGGCCGAGCCGGCCACACCGCTGCTGTGGGTGCTGCGCGAGCAGCTCCAGCTCACCGGCACCAAGTACGGCTGCGGCATCGCGCAGTGCGGCGCCTGCACCGTGCACATCGACGGCGTGGCCACGCGCAGCTGCGTGCGCCCCCTGTCCTCGCTCAAGCCCGAGCAGGAAGTGGTCACCATCGAGGGCCTGTCGCGCAACGGCACCCACCCGGTGCAGCGCGCCTGGCGCACGCTGGACGTGCCACAGTGCGGCTTTTGCCAGAGCGGCATGATCATGGCGGTGAGCGCCCTGCTCAAGCACAAGCCCCAGCCCACGGATGCGGAGATCGACGCGGCCATCACCAATATCTGCCGCTGCGGCACCTACAACCGCGTGCGCGCTGCCATCCATTGGGTGGCCCGGGGCAACGCGACCAGGGCCGAGCGCGCCGTCCAGCCGTCCGAAGGGAGTGCCGCATGAGTACCGATCTGCTGCAGGCCCCGGTCTCGCGCCGCGGCTTCCTGGCCACCACCAGCGCTGCCGCGGGTGGCCTCATGGTGGGCTTTCACCTGCCGCTGGCCGAGGCCGCCACCCCCACGCCCGAGATCAACGCCTGGGTGGTGATCAAGCCCGATGACACGGTGGTCATCCGCATTGCCCGCTCCGAGATGGGCCAGGGCACCCTGACCGGCCTGGCGCAGCTGGTGGCCGAGGAGCTGGAGTGCAACTGGGCACGCGTGACGACCGAGTACCCCACACCGGGCCAGAACCTGGCGCGCAAGCGCGTCTGGGGCAGCATGGCCACCGGCGGCAGCCGCGGCATCCGCGATTCGCACGACTATGTGCGCCGCGGCGGCGCCACGGCGCGCATCATGCTGGTGCAGGCCGCCGCCGAACACTGGGGCGTGCCGGCCGCCGAATGCGTGGCGGGCAGCGGCATCATCACGCACACGCCCAGCGGGCGCAAGACGCTGTATGGCCGCGTGGCTGCGGCGGCCGCCCGTCTCGCACCGCCCGACCCGGCCACCCTCCAGCTCAAGGACCCGTCGACCTGGAAGATCGCGGGCAAACGGCTGGCGCGGCTGGACACCTTCAAGAAGACCACCGGCGCACAGGACTACGGCATCGACCTGCAGCTGGGCGGCATGCTCAACGCCGCGATCAAGGACTGCCCTGTGTTTGGCGGCAAGGTCAAGAGCTTCAAGGCGGCCGCCGTGCTGCGCCGGCACGGCGTGAAGAAGGTGGTGCAGGTGGGCGACAGCGCCGTCGCCGTGGTGGCCGACACCTGGTGGCGCGCCAAGAGCGCGCTGGACGCGCTGCCCATCGAGTGGGACTACGGCCCCAACGCCAGCGTCTCGCAACTCGACATCCGCCAGATGCTCAAGGACGGCCTGGACAGCGCGTCCGCCACCGCCGTGGGCAACGCGATCGGCGACGCCCCGGCTGCGATTGCCGGCGCGGCGCGCAGGATCGAGGCGGTGTATGCCTGCCCCTACCAGAACCACGCCACCATGGAGCCCATGAACGCCACGGCGCGCTGGACGCCCGCGCGCTGCGAGGTCTGGGCACCGACGCAAAACGGCGACGCCGCCCTGGCCGCCACCGCCGAAGCCGCCGGCCTGCCGCCGGCGCAGTGCGAGGTCTACAAGCTGTCCCTGGGCGGCGGCTTCGGCCGGCGCGGGCGCAGCGACTACATCACGCAGGCGGTGCAGATCGCCAAGGCCCTGCCCGGCACGCCGGTCAAGCTGATCTGGTCGCGCGAAGAGGACATGCAGCACGGCTACTACCACCCGATCACCAGCGCGCGGCTCACGGCCGGCCTGGATGAGCAGGGCAACGTGACCGGCCTGCACATGCGTCTCTCGGGCCAGTCCATCCTGGCCACGGTGGCGCCCACCGCCATGAAGGACGGCAAGGACATGCTGGTCTTCCAGGGCCTGAACCCGCCCGGGCCCGAGGCCTCCATCGGCTACAGCTTCCCCAGCCTGCTGATCGACCACGCCATGCGCAACCCGCATGTGCCGGCCGGCTTCTGGCGCGGCGTGAACCTGAACCAGAACACGATCTACCTCGAGTGCTTCATCGACGAGATCGCGCACGCCAGCGGCCAGGACCCGCTGGCCCTGCGCCGCAAGCTCATGGCCCAGCACCCCAAACATCTGGCCGTGCTCAATGCCGTGGCCGAGCGCGCCGGCTGGGGCACACCGGCGCCGGCCGGCATCTACCGCGGCCTGGCGCAGACCATGGGTTTCGGCAGCTACGTGGCGGCCTGTGCGGAGGTCTCGGTCAGCGAGGCCGGCCAGCTGAAGATCCACCGCATCGTCGCCGCCACCGACCCCGGCCATGCCGTCAACCCGCAGCAGATCGAGGCGCAGGTGGAAGGCTCCTTCGTCTACGGCCTGTCGGCGGCGCTGTTCGGCGAGATCACGGTCAAGGACGGCGCGGTGGAGCAGACGAACTTCGACACCTACCCCGTGCTGCGCCTGGCTGACATGCCGAGGGTGGAGACCCTCGTCATGCCCTCGGGTGGCTTCTGGGGTGGCGTGGGCGAACCCACCATCGCCGTGGCTGCGCCCGCGGTGCTCAACGCCGTCTTCGCCGCCACCGGCAAGCGCATCCGCGAACTGCCGCTGCGCGCGCAGGACCTGCGCCGCGCCTGAGGCCGGCATGCGGGCCCGGCGAGAGGCCCTGGCGGTGCGCATGCGCGGCGTGGCGGCCCGCCACCCGGCCTTCGATGTCCGGACCCAGGGGCCGATCCGTCTGGCGCAGCGTAGCAACGCTGCCGGCAGGCGCAGCCCCGGCCTGCCGGCGCGCCTGAGCTGGTGGCGCGGGAACTATTTCTCAGAAATCGCGCCAGCGGCATGTTTTCCGAGGCGCCTGGGGTGAGACCCTGAGCCGTCGCCCCGTCGATTCACGTTATATATATGGGATGCCGTCTGCCCGCCTGCGCGCCCTCAGCCTCAAGACCCGCGTGGCACTCGCGGTCACCCTCCTGTTCGTCAGCTTCGCCGGCCTGCTGACCTGGCTCACCCTGCGCCACATCGACCGCCAGTTCCACGAGACGCTCTATCGCCACCAGTTCGCACTGGCCAGTGCGCTGGCGGACGATATCGACGGCAAGCTGCGCACCTATCGCGAGATGGTGATCCGGACAGCACGCCAGCTGCCCCGGCGCGCGCTCGAAGACCCCCAACTCGCGCAGCAATACCTGGGCCAGCAGTCCGCACTGCTTTCCGTGCTCGACAACGGCCTGTTGCTGGTGTCGGCGCGGGGCATCATCATTGCCGACTCCCGCGGCGCGCCCGGGCTGCGCGGACGGGACGTCTCGCAGCTCGACGTGTTCCAGGGTGTCAGCGCCAGCCGCGCGCCCTATATTTCCCGGCCCTTCGTCTCGCTGCGCGCCGGTCGCCGTTATGCCCTCAGCATCGGCGTGCCGATCACCGATGCGCGCGGCGAGATCGTGGGCCGGCTGCACGGCAGCTTCGACCTGCATGGCGAGAATTTCCTGTCCGAACTGGGAGCCTACCGGGTCGGCCAGACCGGCTACGTGAGCATCATCACCCGCGACCGCCTGCTGATCTCACACCGGCAGATGGAGCGCGTCATGGGCCCCAGCGCCCAGTTGGGGGAGAACCCGCTGCTGGACCGCGCCATTGCCGGCTTCGAGGGCAGCGGCCGCACCCATAGCTCGCGCGGCATCGATCTGCTGAGCAGCTTCAAGCGGATCGCCAGCACGGACTGGATCCTCAGCGTGAACATGCCGGTGGCCGAGGCCGAAGCCCCGTTGTACGAGATCCGCCGCAACCTCATCCTCTCCGTCGCCATGCTGACCGGGGTGGTACTCGGGCTGGCCTGGCTGTTCATGCACGCTGCGCTCGCCCCGCTGGCCCGGCTCACGGAGCATCTGCGCCGTCTGCCCGCCAAGCACGGGGCCGAGCGCCAGTTGCCGCTGAAGGCCAGCGGCGAGGTCGCCACCCTGGTGCAGGCCTTCAACGAGCAGGTCGCCGCCATGGACCGGCAGCAGCAGGAGCTGCGCGACAGCGAGGCGCGCTTTCGCAGCCTGGCGGAGCTGTCGACCGAGTGGTACTGGGAGCAGGACGCCGAATTCCGCTTCACGCTCATGTCCCAGGGCCTGTACCAGACCGGCGTCGCGGCCCTGGCCGGCAAACGCCGCTGGGAGCTGCCGCTGCTGAACGTGACGCCCGAGCAATGGGCCGAGCACCGCGCCACGCTGGAGCGGCACGAACCCTTTCGCAACTTCAGCTACCAGGTGCGTGCCCAGGACGGCACCGTGCGCACCTTCCTCATCAGCGGCACGCCGATCTTCGACGAGCAGGGGGTGTTCCGCGGCTACCGCGGCATCGGCTCGGACATCACCGAACGCGAGGCCGACAAGCAGCGCATCGAGTACCTGGCCTACCATGACGCCCTGACCGGCCTGCCCAACCGCCTGCTGGTGCAGGACCGCTTCGTGCAGGCCATGGCCCAGGCCGACCGCCACCACACCCGCGTCGCGCTGGTCTACCTGGACCTGGACAATTTCAAGACCATCAACGACACGCTGGGCCACGCCGCGGGCGATGCCTTCCTCAAGGAGGTGGCGGCCCGCCTGCGCCGCTGCGTGCGCGACACCGACACCATCAGCCGCGAGGGCGGCGACGAGTTCCTGCTCGTGCTGTGCGACCTGCCCGACCTGGAGATCGTCTCGGCCATCGTGCTGAAGATCATGGAACAGCTGCAGCAGCCGTTCCAGCTCGGCACGCACGAGGTCTCCTCCTCGGCCTCGCTCGGGGTGGCCATCGCACCGCAGGACGGCCGCGACTTCGACACCCTGCGCAAGAAGGCCGACATGGCCATGTACCGCTCCAAGGAGGCCGGGCGCAACGCCTACCACTTCTTCGATCCCGGCATGGATGCCGAGGCCGGCGAACATCTGCTCATGCGCAACGGTTTGCGGCGTGCGCTGGAGCGGCAGGAGTTCGTGCTGCACTACCAGCCGCAGTACGAACTGATCGACGGCCGCCTGATCGGCATGGAGGCGCTGCTGCGCTGGCAGCACCCCGAGCTTGGCACCGTGCTGCCCGGCCGCTTCATCACCGTGGCCGAGGAGAGCGGCCTCATCGTCCCCATGGGCGACTGGGTGCTGCAACAGGCCTGCCGCCAGGCCGCACAGTGGTGGCGCGCCGGGCTGCCGCCCGTCACGGTCTCGGTCAACCTGTCGGCGATCCAGTTCCGGCGTGGCCAGGTCGAGGAATCGGTCCGGCGCGCCCTCGACGCGTCCGGCCTGGACCCCGCCCTGCTGGAGCTGGAGCTGACGGAATCCATCCTGATCCAGAACGCCGAGAGCGTACTGGCCAGCGTGCGCCAGCTCAAGCAGCTGGGCGTGAAGCTGGCCATTGATGACTTCGGCACCGGTTACTCCAGCCTGTCCTACCTCAAGCGCTTCGACATCGACCGCCTCAAGATCGACCGCAGCTTCGTGCGTGACCTGACCACCGACGCGGACGACGCCGCCATCGTGCGCGCCATCGTCCAGATGGCGCACAGCCTGAACCTGCAGACCGTCGCCGAGGGCGTGGAGACCGCCGAGACCGCAACGCGCCTGCGCGAATTCGGCTGTGACCAGGCCCAGGGCTACCATTACGCCCATCCCCAGCCCGCGCCGGACATCGAGCGCCTGTTGCGCGAAACGCGGCGCACATGAAAAAGGCCGGCATGGCGCCGGCCTCTTCGGAGCGGGTCAGCTCAGAAGCTTTCCCAGTCACCATCGGCCGGGGCCGCCGTCGCAGGCAAGCTCGCCGGCTTGGCGGGCGCCGGCGCCAGACGCCGGGCGGCGGTGGGCTGCACCGGCGCGCTGGCCCGGGCCGGAGCGGGCGCACGCCGCGGCGCCACGGCGGCCCGGGTGACGGGTGCCGCGGCAGGGCCGGCACCCGACGCCTGCTGGAACACGCTGACCGCCTGCACCAGATCCTGCGCCTGGCCTTTCAGGCTGGCGGCGGCCGCCGCCATCTCCTCCACCAGCGCGGCGTTCTGCTGCGTGGCCTGGTCCATCTGCGTCACCGCCTCGCCCACCTGGCTCACGCCCTGGCTCTGCTCGGCGCTGGCGGCGCTGATCTCGCCCATGATGTCGGTCACGCGGCGGATGCTGGCCACCACCTCGTCCATGGTGTGGCCCGCCTGGTCCACCAGCGCACTGCCCTGGTCCACCCGGGTGACACTGTCGGTGATGAGCTGCTTGATCTCCTTGGCCGCTTCCGCACTGCGGCTGGCCAGCGAGCGCACCTCACCCGCCACCACCGCAAAGCCGCGCCCCTGCTCGCCGGCGCGGGCGGCTTCCACCGCAGCGTTGAGCGCCAGGATGTTGGTCTGGAAGGCGATGCCGTCGATGACGCTGATGATGTCGTGGATCTTGCGGGCCGATTCGTTGATGCCCTTCATGGTGTCCACCACCTGGGCCACCACCTCACCGCCCTGCACGGCCACGCCGGACGCGCTCTGGGCCAGCTGGTTGGCCTGGCGTGCGTTGTCGGCGTTCTGGCGCACCGTGGAACCCAGCTGCTCCATCGACGACGCCGTCTGCTGCAGCGCGCTGGCCTGGTTCTCGGTGCGCGCGCTCAGGTCCTGGTTGCCGGAGGCGATCTCGGCACAGGCGACGTCGATGCTGCCGGCGGAATTGCGCACCGCGGCCACGGCCACCTCCATGCGCTTGAGCGTGCTCTTGAGCGTCTGCGCGGTGGGCGTTCTGACCGGCACCTGCTCCACGCTGTCCAGCGCGATGCCATCCGGCCGATCGACCGCCGCGACCAGCTGCCCCAGCTCCACGCCTTCACGCGCCTTGTGGCCCATCATCACGGCCAGCACGACTTCCAGCGCGGTCTGGATTACCACGTAGATCGCATGGATGACGACGACGCCAAAATTGGGCTGGGTCAGGCAGTACAGCCCATAACCCGCCGCCTGCAGCCGGTCAAAGGCCACGTGGTGCACGGCAATGGCGACCGCCGCCAGCAGGATGGGCCGCCAGTCCAGGTACACCAGCAGCAGGGCCAGCGTGACGAAGACGCCAAAGTGGAACTCGGTCATGCCCCGCGCCAGCTGGATATGCAGCTCGACAAAGGTCATCTGCACGAAGGCCAGCACCAGGCTGGACGTGAGTGTGCCCCGGGCCGTGGCATACACACCCAGGGCGACCGCCAGCAGCACCGCCGCGGCCATCCACGCCAGGCCGGACTCGACGAAGCTCGCGCCCAGGATGACCGCGGCCACGGCACTCAGTGCGATGGCAGCCAGCATGATCTTGTCGCCCAGCAGGCCCTGCGCCTGCCGGCCGGCGGTGTTTGCCGAATGGATGTGTGGATTTGAATTGCTCATGGTGTGGACTCGAACTACCTCGGATTTCCTGCTCGCCAACCCACCGCGTGCGTAATGCCGCAGCCGGCTGGAGCCATCCACTCCCTGCCCGCCCCGTGACGATCGTGCCCGCGCACGACCTGGGCTTCTATCTGGTGACAGACTAGCGCCTCGCACCAAGGCTTGTAAAGCCGGCGGGAATTGAATGGGCCGTCAAACGCCAACTATTCACGTTGGTCGCTTCAAAAACTCTCCCATTCGCCGCCGGCCTCGGCCGTCGCCACCGGCGCAGGCTTGCCGGCCGCAGCTGCCGCCAGCTTGGCCACCGGGGCCGGCCGGGCGCTGGCGGGCTTGGACTGGAAGGCCGGTGCCGCCGGGCGCGGCACCGCAGCCGCGGCGCTCTTGCGCACGGCCTGGCCGCCGTTCTGCTCAAGCTTGAACACCGCCACCGCCTGCACCAGCTCCTGCGCCTGGCCCTTCAGGCTGGAAGCCGCGGCCGCCATTTCCTCCACCAGCGCGGCGTTCTGCTGCGTGGCCTGGTCCATCTGCACCACCGCCTCGCCCACCTGCGCCACACCGGCGCTCTGCTCGGCGCTGGCGGCACTGATCTCACCCATGATGTCGGTCACGCGGCGGATGCTGGCCACCACCTCGTTCATGGTGGTGCCGGCCTGGTCCACCAGGGCACTGCCCTGTTCCACGCGGGTCACGCTCTCCGTGATGAGCTGCTTGATCTCCTTGGCCGCTTCCGCGCTGCGGCTGGCGAGGTTGCGCACCTCACCCGCCACCACCGCAAAACCGCGGCCCTGTTCGCCGGCGCGCGCCGCTTCCACCGCGGCGTTGAGCGCCAGGATGTTGGTCTGGAAGGCAATGCCGTCGATGACGTTGATGATGTCGGCGATTCGGCGCGAGCTGTCGTTGATGCCCTTCATGGTGTCCACCACCTGGGCCACGACCTCGCCCCCCTGCACCGCGACGGTGCTGGCGCTCTGCGCCAGCTGGTTGGCCTGGCGAGCGTTGTCGGCGTTCTGCTTGACGGTCGAACTCAGCTCTTCCATGGAAGCGGCGGTTTCTTCCAGCGCGCTGGCCTGACTTTCGGTGCGGGCCGAGAGGTCCTGGTTGCCCTGCGCGATCTCGGCGCTGGCAGTGGACACGGACTCGCTGCCCTGGCGCACGGCGGAGACCACCCCGGCCAGGCTCTCCTGCATCCGCTGCAAGGCCAGCAGCAGCTGGGCCGTCTCACTGTTGCGGCCCTGCACGTCAACACGATGGGTCAGGTCGCCACCGGCCACCGCCTGGGCCACCTCCACCGCCTGGTTGATGGGCCGGGTGATGGCGCGGATGATCCAGAGCGCCATGGCGACCGCGATGGCAATGGCCGCCAGGCTGGTGGCCCAGACCGTGATCTGGATGGCCTTGGCCGCCGCACGCGCGCCGTCCACGGAACTCTCGGCGATACGGGTCTGCAATGCGCTCTGATCGTCAATGAGCTTGAAATAGGCGAGCTGGACCGGGCGCAAGGATTCATAGAGCGCCAACACAGCCTCGTCCCGCTTGCCCTGCGCCACGAGAGCGAGGAAGCGATTCAGTTCCTCGCCGTATTTGCCGCGCGCCGTCTGCATGTCGGCCAGCAGGGCGCGCCCTTCCTGAGATTTGATCTGGCGATCCAGCTGGGCGTAGATCTCTTCGGCCTTCTTGCGCGAGGTCTGGACGCGCTCCTCTTCCGCCTTCACATCACTCGGCCTGTTCATCAGCACCATGTTCCGGGCCGAGCGCGCCTGCACATTCGCTTCGTCCCGCAGCCGGCCCAGTTCGACCATGGTCGGCATCCGGCGCTGAGCAATATCCTCGACTGCGGCTTCCATGGCGGCATCTTTCACCAGGGTGACGCCGCCGAGTACGGTCAACAGCAACACCACCACGCCAAAACCCAGGGCCAGGCGGGTCGAGATTTTCATGTCCTTGAAATTCATGTCGATAACCTCTTTTCTTTTATCTGTAACGGCGCTCACTGCACCGCCGAGGCCACCAGGCCCATGTTGGCGCCGCCCATGACCTGCTCGATATCGAGCAGGATCAGCATGCGCTGCCCCACCGAGCCGATGGCCAGCACACCGCGCGCATCGATGGCGCCCGAGAACTCCGGCACCGGGCGCAGCTGTTCGGGCGCGAGCGTGATGACGTCGGACACGGCATCCACCACCATGCCGATCACCTGCTGGCCGATGTTGAGCACGATGACCACGGTGAAGTTGTCATACCTCACCTCGTCCATGCGGAACTTGATGCGCATGTCGATGATGGGCACGATGACCCCGCGCAGGTTCACCACACCCAGGATGAAGTCCGGGGCGTTGGCCATGCGCGTGGGCGGCTCGTAGGAGCGGATCTCCTGCACGCGCAGGATGTCGATGCCGTATTCCTCCTGGCCAAGCTTGAAGGCAAGGAATTCACGGATGGCGGTCGGCGTGCCAGCGACGGCGTGACCGGGGGCGTTTGTATGGGTGGTCATGGAAGGCTCCGGATCAGCTGTGAAATAGCGGTGAGAGGGGGTTGTGCGGAGGGCGGGCGTGGGTGCGCACGGCATCCAGGAGTTGCTCGAACTCGCGCGACTTGTCGTAAAAGGCATCGGCCCCGGCCTTGAGACAGCGGGCGCGGCTGAACTGGCTGGCGTCGTTGCTCAGCATGAAGATGCGGGCGGCGGGCGCCGCTTTCCTGAGCGCACCCAGCACCTGCACCGCATTGCCATCTGGCAGATGCTGGTCCAGGATGAGCAGGGAAGGCGCCGCGCCTTGGATGCGGTCCATCAGCTGGGATAGGGTGGCCACGGCCTCGACCTCGCCCACGCCCGGCACCGCGCGCAGGTGGTCCGCCAGGCGTTCGCGTATCAGTTCGGAATCGTCAACAACAAGCGTTTTCAACATGACGCCATCGTCGCGCACTGTTACCCGCCAGGGTATCGTCCGGTTCGGATTCCGGTGTCCGAATATCCTGTCGCGGGGTAGGAATCGTCTGACACAGGTCCGTGCGAATTGCACGGTCGCCCCTTTCTTTCGCAGGGACCTCAAGCCGAGAGCCCCTGCGCCGTCGCGATGGGGACTGTCAGATCCGGTGGGAGCCCGCGCGATACGGGGATGCCAACTACTTGAAGGCCTTGACGGCCTGCACCAGCTGCTCGGCCTGTTCGCTCAGGCTGTCAGCCGCGGCGGCGCTTTCCTCGACCAGCGCGGCGTTCTGCTGCGTGGTCTGGTCCAGCAGGGTGATGGCCTCGCCGACCTGGGCGACACCGGTGTTCTGCTCCTTGCTGGCGATCGTGATCTGGCTCATGAGCTCGGTCACCCTGCGGATGCTGGCCACGACCTCTTCCATCGTCTGACCGGCCTGGTCCACCTGCTGCGTCCCCCGCTCCACCCGCGCCACGCTGTCGGTGATGAGTTCCTTGATCTCCCTGGCCGCCCCGGCGCTGCGACCGGCCAGCGAGCGCACCTCCCCCGCCACCACGGCAAAGCCGCGCCCCTGCTCGCCGGCACGGGCGGCCTCCACCGCAGCATTGAGCGCCAGGATATTGGTCTGGAAGGCGATGCCATCGATCACGCTGATGATGTCGCTGATGCGGCGTGAAGACTCGTTGATGTCCTTCATGGTGCTCACCACCTGCCCCACCATCTCTCCGCCGCGCACCGCCACCGCACTGGCCTGCTGTGCAAGGGTGTTGCCCTGCTGCGCGTTGTCGGCGTTCTGCCGCACGGTGGAACTGAATTGCTCCATCGACGCCGCGGTCTGCTCCAGTGCGCTGGCCTGGCTCTCGGTGCGTGCGCTCAAGTCCAGGTTGCCGCCGGCCATCTGTTCGCTGGCCGAAGCCACGACCTCGGAACGGCCGGCCACGTCATCCACGAGGGCGCGCAGGTTGAGGCCGGACTGGTTGACCGCGCGCAGCAGCATGCCGATCTCGTCGACACGATGCAGGTCGATGTGGTCGGCCGCCTGGCCGCTGGCCACTTTCTGCGCCTGCTGCAGGATGCGCTCCAGCGGCCTGACGATCTGCTGCTGCAACATGAGACAGACCAGCACAGCAGCAAGGCCCAGACCCGCAGCGGTAATGCCCAGCGCCGCGCCGCTCACGCCAGCGAACACGGCCGCCAGCAGCCCGATCAGCACCGCCAGGAAGATGGGCAGACGGATGCGCCAGCGCAGTGGCAGCACCTGGAACAGGGACGTCCACGCCATGAGGCCGGTACGTACGATGATGCCCTTGCGGAAGGCCAGACCCTGGGCACGTCCCTCGCGAAAACGCCGGTACAACGCTTCGGCCGCCACTACTTCCTCGCGCGTCGGCGTGGTCCGCACCGACATGTAGCCGGTCACCTGCCCGTTGCGCTCCACCGGCGTGGCGTTGGCACGCACCCAGTAATGGTCACCGTCCTTGCGGCGGTTTTTCACCAGTGCCGTCCAGGAGTGCCCGGCCTTGAGCGTGGCCCACATGTCGGCAAAGGCCTCGGACGGCATGTCCGGGTGGCGCACCAGATTGTGAGGCTGGCCGATGATCTCCTCGCGGTCAAAACCGCTGACCGAGACAAAGGCCTGATTGGCGTAGGTCACATGGCTGCGCGTGTCCGTGGTGGACATGAGGGTGACACCCGCGGGAAACCGGTACTCGCGCTGGGTCACGGGCTGGTTGTCTCTCATGGTGCGCCTTTCAAAGTTCTGGGGAGGGAATCTGCGCCTGGCGCGCACTCCATCGCAGCGCGTCCTCGAATTCTGTGGACTTGTCGAAGAAGGCGTCGGCGCCGCCCTTGAGGCAGCGCGCGCGGCTGAACTCGCAGGCGTCGTTGCTCAGCATCGCGATGCGCATCTGCGGCGCCATGTTCTTGAACACGCCCAGCACCTGCAAGGCGTTGCCGTCGGGCAGGTGCAGATCCAGGATCAGCAATGCAGGGGGCGCCTCGTAGACGCGATCCAGGGCCTGCGACAACGTGGCCACAGCCTCGACCTCGTCCACGCCTGGCAGGCCTTGCAGGAAGGCGACCAGGCGCTTGCGGATGAGATCGGAATCGTCAACGACCAGCAGCTTTGTCATGCCGGCATGGTGCCGGCGTGGCTTCTTGCGCACCATCGGACGGTGCCGGTTCTGTTGTCGGGAAAGGCCGGCTCAGGTAAGACAATTCCTACAACAAAGGCATGAAAGACCAACTCGAAACGCGCGACGTGGCAGGATGCCTCGAGGCACCAGCCACGCTCCGAGCCGCGTCAGGAGCAAACCGCAGGACGGCAGGACTGCGCCTCGCGCCATCGCCAGTCCAGCAGGGATATGGAGAGTGGAAGCCCGCGCCGGAGGGCGTGCGTCCTATCGGGCGCAGACGAGCGAGGCGTTGTGGAACTCGGGCATCCCGACAACGGAATCAGTGCCGATCTCGCCCAGCGAAAGTGCACCGACCACCTCGGCCCCGCCAAACGCGGTCGCAAGCTCGCTGAGCTCGACCCCCGCATCGGCGCCGAAATGCATGCGCCGGCCCGCGCAATAGAACACGGTCAGGGGCCCGGGCGAGGCGCCAAGTCGTGCCGCCATGCGGTTCACGCACTTGCTGTCGCCGAGATGAGGGGCGTGCAGGAGCCTAAGGTAGGAATTGGGAGGAATCTCGCCGATGCAGTAGATCGCCCCGTCCGGGGTCACACCCACTGGAATTCTGACCAGCACATCGTGGGTTGAAATGAGACCCAGCGGATAGTGCACTGCGTGTTGGTAGAAATTCTCAGCGGTCAGCTCCACCCCGAATTCGGCCCGGAGCAGTTCCTGGTAGACCGTCATCGCCGGTCTGCCATCGATCTGTTCGATGCGATTGGCCAGTGTGGACGTTGCACGAAAGATGGGATTGGAAACCGGGTAGCAATGTTCGACGGCAACCTGAACCGTGCTCGGGATGAGCATGGCGATGCAACCGCCAGCGACCTTGCGGTCCTGGTCAAACAGACACGGCATCGGCTGAAAGGTCTCGCTTCCCGCGTTGATCCCGGCATACCGAACATGGTTGCCTGCAAGCTTGAAGATGGTATTCAGCAGCGTTCCGATATTGGGCAAGAGACCGTCGAAGACCAGAAAAAGCGTGGACGGGCTGTCTGCCGCGCTGCCAGCGCACTCTTGTTCAACGAATCGGCTGATGCACGCCATGCCTGCGTCTGCACTGACGTCCAGTCGATCCACCAGCAGCCATGGGGGACAGGTTTCCATTCGCAACAAGAGCACACCCGACGTATGAAATGCGCTCCGGGCGATCAGCGCAGGAAAGACGGCCCCGACCAGGGGAATTCCATGCGCGCGGGCCGCAGCCTGCAACAGGCCGACCTGGGCATCCTCTGCCTTCGGCAGCAGGGCCAGCAAGCCGCCCTCCGGGAATGCCCGTTTCCAGTCCGCAAAGAGCGCGTTCAAGCGCTCGGGACTGATCTGGGGAAGGTGAAGACTCTGAAACATGCGGGGATGGCTGGGCGCAGGGCTTTGATATTCTGTCACGCAGCCCACGTGCAGGGGTCGCGACGTACCGGGGCGAGGCCTGTTCTGCCGGCGGCGACGGTCCATCTCTTCGACGGCAACGCCACCGGCGGCCGCACCGTCGCAACCCGCCGCAGGCAGTGGACACCACGCCTGCGGATGCAACTGGATTCGTCAGCGACCAACGATTCTGTCATGCCGGCATGGTGCCGTCATCCCCCCCTGGGTACCATCGGACGGTGCCGGTTCTGCTGTCGGAATCGGCCGGTCAGGGTAGGACGATTCCTACCTCGGCTCGGCGCATTGCCCGGCGACTTAGATCGGGCCGTGCTCCAGGGCGTAGCGCACCAGCTCGGCCGTGCTGCCCAGGTTGAGCTTCTCCATGAGGCGTGTCTTGTGCGTGCTCACGGTCTTGTTGCTGATGCACAGCTCGGCCGCAATCTCGTTCACGCCCTTGCCGGCCACCAGTAGGCGGAACACCTCGCGCTCGCGCTCGGACAAGGCGGCGTGGGCCGGCTTGTCGCCGGCCAGGGATTGCTCGAAGACGAGTTTCTCGGCCAGCTCCGGCACCAGGTAGCGGCCACCGGCGGCGACCTTGCGGATCGCTGCCAGCAGCACGTCCATCTCGCTGTCCTTGGTGACGTAGCCGCTGGCACCGGCCTTGAGCACGCGCGCGGCCACCGGCGCTTCGTTGTGCATGCTCAGCACCAGCACGGGCAGGGCCGGCCAGTGCGACTTGATGCGCGCAATCAGGTCCGGTCCGCTCAGGCCCGGCATGTTGATGTCCAGCAGCAGCAGATCGGGCAGCTCGCGGCGCAGGCGCTCCAGCAGCTGGCCGCCGTCGACCGCCTCGCCCACGACCTGCAGGTCCGGGTTGAGGGAAAACAGCTGCTTGAGACCGCTGCGCACGATGGCGTGGTCGTCGGCCAGCATCAGACGGATCATGCTTGCTCCTGCCAATGGCTGGCGTAGTGTAGGGGGATGGTGGCGCGGATGCAGGTGCCCTGGCCGGGTGCGCTCTGCACGTCCAGCGTGCCGCCCAGGGCCATGGCGCGTTCCTGCATGCCGAGCAGGCCGAAGGATTTGCCGCGCGCAGCCTGCGTGGTGTCAAAGCCGCGCCCGTCGTCCTGCACCTGCAGCCGCAACGCATCGTCGTCCGGCTGGTGATGCAGGCTCACCTGCACCTGGCGGGCCTGCGCGTAGCGCGTGACATTGGTCAAGGACTCCTGCACGATGCGAAACAGGCCGATGGCCCGGTCCTCGGGCAGGTCGATGCTGCCGCCCACCGCGTCGAAGTCGCAGGCGATGCCGGTGTTGCGGCGGAACTCGCCGCACAGCCATTCGATGGCCGGGACCAGGCCCATGTCCAGCGCGGCCGGACGCAGGTTGGTGGCCACATTGCGCACGCCCTGGATGGCGCGGTCCACCAGGCCGCGCATGTCTTGGAACTTGGCCTGCAGCTCCGGCTGCCGGGCGCCATAGCGCATGTCCAGAAAGGTGAGGTCCATGCGCAGGGCGGTCAGCACCTGGCCCAGCTCATCGTGCACCTCGCGCGCGATGCTCTTGCGTTCATATTCGCGCATGGCCTCGCTCTGCGCCGCCATGTCACGCAGACGCTGGCGCGAGGCGCGCAGCATTTCCTCCTGCTGCTGGCGTTCGGTCACATCCCGCACCACGGCGATGAGCAGCTCACCGCGGTTGGTCTGCAGGGTACCCACGCTGACCTCGCCGGCGAACTCGCTTCCGTCCTTGCGCAGGCAGCGGGTCTGCGATCCGAAGCTCGAACCGCGCGCCTGGCCGAGAACGGCGGCGCGGCGCTCCTGGTGTTGCCCGCGCACATCCGGCACCAGCAGGGCTTCGGTCGCCAGCCCCAGCAGCTCGGCCCGCGAATAGCCGAACAGCTCCTGCGCACGCGCGTTGGCCTGCACGATGCGCCCGTCGCGGTCGCTCAGGATGAAGGCATCGGGCGCGAACTCGATGACGTCGCGGAACATGCCCTCCAGGCTGCGCCGCTGCGCGTACAGGGCCAGATGCGTCTGCACGCGCGCCAGCAGCACTGCCAGGTTGATCGGCTTGGTGACGAAGTCCGCCGCGCCCAGGGCCAGGCCACGGGTCTCGGTCTCGCTGTCGTCCAGCGCGCTGATGAAGATGACGGGAATGGCGCGGGTCGCTTCATCGGCCTTGAGGCGGGCGCAGACCTCGAAGCCATCCACCTCCGGCATCATGGCGTCGAGCAGGACCAGGCTGGGCAGCTCCCGCTGCGCCAGCGCCAGGCCTTCGGCGCCGCCGTAGGCCGTCAGGACCTGATGGCCGGCGCCTTGCAGCATCAGGCGGATCCAGTCGACCATCTCCGGGGTATCGTCGACCACCAGGATGCGGGCAGGGGCGTTCGACGCGGGCGTAGGGGTCATGGACAGGGCGGGGCAGAATTTCGGTTCATTCTTGCATGAACTGAACTTTCCACGGTTGGCCCTTATCATTCAGGCATGCGCACCCTGTTCCTGGCCCTGATGATCGCCCTGCTGCCCCTGCGCGGCTGGGTGGGTGACGTCATGGCCATGGAGTTGGCCGCGCCGCCGGCGCCGACCCAGCAAGGGATGGCGATGGCAGCGCCAGCCGCCATGCCGGGCTGCCACGAGGCGCCCGCCGCGGCGCACGCGGGCCACGTCATGGGCGACGTGGCCGCATCCCATGCCGCCGATGCAGACCCGGACACGGCCCACGCCGGCGACGGCCATTGCACGCTCTGCCAGATCTGCCACTCGGTGGCGCTGGCGCCCGTGCTGCCACCGCTGCCCGCCGCCAGACTGCCGATGCCTGCACCGGCCGCGGGTCAGCCGCTCTACACCAGCGCCGAGCGCGCCCTGGGCGACAAACCGCCCATTTCCTGACCTTCCCACCCGTAGTCCGTCCGCAGTGGCCCCAAGCAGGGTGCGCTGCACGTTCCAGTCTTGTGCGCAAGACGGTTGAGGAGTTTTCATGAAGAAGCATTTCGCACTGCTGGTGCTGGCCTGGCCCCTGCTGGGCCTGGCGCAGACCGTGCAGCAGGAGGCGGCCGCCGCCGTGGCGCCGCAGGCGCCGGTGCCGCCCGTACCCTACCGGCCCATGGCGCCGGCGGGCGCCAGCACCCTGGTCCAGCAACTGGACGACTGGAAGGCCGCCAACGACACGGTCGGCCAGTACCGCGGCCACAGCGGCATCGTCCGCTGGGAGCGCGCGCAAGAGGCCGAGCGCGCCAAGGCCGCGCAGGAGCCGGCACGATGAGATACCCTGCCCTGACCCTGCTCGCGGCCGCCGCGCTGGCCGGCTGCGCCACGCCGGACCCGCAGCGCAATCTGGCCGACCTGCAGCAGCTCAGCAGCGGCCGCACCGCCGGCGTGGCGGTCGATCTGCGCCGCCCCGACCCGGCCAATGAAGCCGCCGTGAGCGCGCTGCTCCAGCAGCCGCTCAGCGCCGAAAGCGCGGTGCGCATTGCCCTGCTCAACAGCCCGGCCATGCAACAGGCGCTGGTGACGCTGGACCTGAGCGACGCCTTGCGCGCACAGGCCGGCCGCGCACCGAACCCGCACTTTTCGATCGCCGACCTCGCCGAGGGCGACCGACGGGAACTGGAGCGCGCGCTGCGCTTCGACCTGGTCGGCCTGCTCTTCCTGCCCTGGAAGAGCGAATGGCAGAACCGCCAGCACGAGCTGGCCAAGCTGCAGGCGGCGCAGGACATCGCGCGCCTGGCCACCGACGTGCGCAAGGCCTGGATCAACGCCGTGGCGGCGCAGCAGAGCGCGCAGTACCTGGGTGACGTGAAGGAAGCGGCCGAGGCTGGCGCCGAGCTGGCGCGGCGCATGACCCGCGTGGGCAACTTCAGCAAGCTGCAGCAGGCGCGCGAGCAGACCGTGCTGGCCGATGCCGCCGCCCAGCTCGCGCGTGCGCAGCAGCGCGCCTACAGCGAACGCGAGAAGCTCACGCGCTTGCTCGGCCTGTGGGGCACGCAGGCGCAATACACGCTGGCCGAGCGCCTGCCGGATCTGCCGGCTGAGCCCACGGCGCTGAACGATGTCGAGGCACGGGCATTGCGCGAGCGGCTGGACGTGCGCGCCGCTGTGGCCGAGACCACCTATGTCGCCGATTCCCTGGGCATGGTCAAGACGACGGGCTACCTGGACGGCCTGACGCTGGCCTACAAGCACACCACGACCACCGACGGCAGCGGCGCGCGCGACGAGAAGCACGGCTGGGAGCTGGAGCTGCCCCTGCCCCTCTTCGACTGGGGCACGGCGCGCAACGCGCGCGCCGAGGCGATCTACCTGCAGTCGGCCGTGCGTGTGCGCCGCGTGGCCGTGCAGGCCCGCAGTGAGGCGCGCGAGGCCTACTATGGCTGGCGCTCCGCCTGGGACCTGGCGCACCACTACCGCGACGAGGTGCTGCCGCTGCGCCGCTTCATCAGCGACGAGGTGCTGCTGCGCTACAACGGCATGCTCCTGAGTACCTGGGACCTGCTGGGCGAGATCCGTGCCCAGAGCCTGGCCGTGAACCAGGCGCTGGACGCCCAGCGCGACTTCTGGCTCGCCGACGCCGACCTGCAGCTCACCCTCACCGCGACCTCGCCCGGCGCCCTGAGTGCCTTGCGCACCTCATCGGAGCCCGCCGTGACCGCCTCCTCCGGAGGCCATTGAACATGGACATGAAACGACGCAATTTTTTCGCCGGCGCCGCCATGACGGCCGTGGCCGCCGCCTCGGTCAGCAAGGTCGCCCTGGCCGCCCTGCCCGAGCCGGTGCTGATGGACAAGCCCGACACCGCCCCGCCGCTGCACCCCGAGACCGGCCGGCCCTACAACCCCGTGGTCACGCTCAATGGCTGGACCCTGCCCTGGCGCATGAACAACGGCGTCAAGGAGTTCCACCTGGTGGCCGAGCCGGTGGTGCGCGAGATCGCGCCCGGCATGAAGGCGCACCTGTGGGGCTACAACGGCCAGAGCCCGGGCCCCACCATCGAGGTGGTGGAGGGCGACCGCCTGCGCATCTTCGTCACCAACAAGCTGCCCGAGCACACCTCCGTGCACTGGCACGGCCAGCGCCTGCCCAATGGCATGGACGGTGTCAGCGGCCTGACGCAACCGTGGATCGCCCCGGGCAAGACCATGGTGTACGAGTTCGTGGCGCGGCGCCCCGGCACCTTCATGTACCACCCGCATGCGGACGAGATGACGCAGATGGCGATGGGCATGATGGGGATGTGGGTCACGCATCCGAAGGGCAGGCATCCGCTGATCAGCGAGGTGCAGCGCGACTTCTGCTTCCTGCTCAATGCCTTCGACATCGAGCCCGGCAGCGCCACCCCCAAGGTGAACACCATGCTGGACTTCAATCTGTGGACCTGGAACAGCCGCGCCTTTCCCGGCATCGACAGCCTGAACGTGCGCAAGGGCGACCGGGTACGCATCCGCGTCGGCAACCTGACCATGACCAACCACCCCATCCACCTGCACGGCCACGAATTCGAGGTGACGGGCAGCGACGGCGGCCCCTGGCCGCTGGCCGCGCGCGTGCCGGAAGTGACGACCGATATCGCCGTGGGCCAGATGCGCCAGGTCGAGCTGATCGCCAACGAGGAGGGTGACTGGGCCTTCCATTGCCACAAGAGCCACCACACCATGAACGCCATGGGCCACGCCGTGCCCACCATGATCGGTGTGGACCACCGCGGCCTGGTCGGCAAGATCCAGAAGCTGGTGCCGGACTACATGGTCATGGGCGAGCGCGGCATGGCCGACATGGGCACGATGGAAATGCCCATCCCCGAAAACACGCTGCCCATGATGACCGGCACCGGCCCCTACGGTTCGCTGGAGATGGGTGGCATGTTCTCGGTGCTCAAGGTGCGCAAGGACCAGAAGCCGGGCGACTACAGCGACCCGGGCTGGTACGCACAACCGGCCGGCACCCAGGCCTGGGAATGGACCGGCCCGCAGCCGGCCTCTGCCTCGGCGCCCCCCGCGGCGACCCCCGACAGCGGCCAGCCCGCCGTCGAGCTCAAGGCTGTGAAACCCACCACGCACCAACATGAATGAGGACTCCACCATGCATCGACGCCTTTTCCTGCGCGGCACCACCCTCCTGGCCGCGACAGCCATGGCCGGCCTCGCCACGGCCAGGCCGCAGCGCCCCCTGATTGAAGTCTGGAAGACCGCCAGCTGCGGCTGCTGCCACGACTGGATCGCCCACCTGCAGGCCAACGGCTTTGCGGTGACGGCCCATGACGTGAGCGACGCCACCAAGCGCGACTACCGCCAGCGCCTGGGCCTGGCGGACCCGTTCGGCTCCTGCCACACGGCACTGGTCAGCGGCTACGTACTGGAAGGCCACGTGCCGGCGCGCGAGATCCAGCGCCTGCTGCGCGAGAAACCGCGCGCCCTGGGCCTGGCCGTGCCGGGCATGCCCGTGGGCGCACCCGGCATGGACGGCGCCGTCTATGGCGGCCGCAAGGATCCCTACGACGTGCTGCTGGTGCAGCGCGACGGCCGTTACACCACTTACCAGTCCTACTGAAACCCTGAAACCGAAAGGAAGACACGATGAAAAAACTGGCACCGCTCGCCCTGGCTTGCGCCACCCTGCTGGCCGCCCCGGCCTGGTCCCAACACACCGGCATGAACCAGCCGGCCGCCCCGGCGGCCGCGGCGGCGGCCGGCGACAACATCGCCGAGGGGGTGGTGCGCACGGTGGACAAGACCGCGCGCAAGATCACCATCAAGCACGGCGAGATCAAGAACCTGGACATGATGCCCATGACCATGGTCTTCCACGTCGCCCAGCCGGCCCTGCTGGACAAGGTCAAGGCCGGCGACAGGATCCGCTTCACCGCCGAGGAGATCAAGGGCACGCTGGTGGTGCAGACGCTGGAAGTCGTGGGCAAATAGCCCCGGGCACGCGACGTCGTGGCTGCCCACTTCAGGCGGGCGCGGCGTCGGCCGGCGGCACGCCGTCGGCCATCTGGCGATAGGCCACCTTCTTTTCCAGGTCGGCATCCGTGTCCGCGTAGGCCACGGCGATGGCACGGAAGGTTTCGTGCAGCTCCAGGAAGGCCGCCACCACGTCCGGATCGAAGTGCCGGCCGGCCGTCTGGCGGATGACCTCCACCGCCTGCTCGTGCGGCATGGGCTCTTTGTAGATCCGCCGGCTGATCAGTGCGTCATAGACGTCCGCCACCGCCATCAGCCGGGCCGAGATGGGAATGGCATCGCCGCGCAGGCCCTGCGGATAGCCGGAGCCGTCCCACTTCTCCTGGTGCGAGTAGGCGATCTCCTTGGCGAAGGTCAGGAAGCTCACCTCGACCCCGAGCTGCTGCTCGGCGTGCTCGATCGCGTCGCGGCCCAGCGTGGTATGGGTCTTCATGATCTCGAACTCTTCCGGCGTCAGCTTGCCGGGCTTGAGCAGGATGCGGTCCGGAATGCCGACCTTGCCGATATCGTGCAGCGGCGCCGACTTGTAGAGCAGCTCGATGTTGTGCAGCGTCAGGAAGGCCGCGAAGCGCGGGTGGGTGGACAGCTTGCGCGCCAGCGCCCGCACATAGTTCTGCGTGCGCCGGATGTGGTTGCCGGTGTCGCTGTCGCGCGTCTCGGCCAGCGAGGTCAACGCGAGGATGGTCACGTCCTGGATCGCCATCACCTCGCGCGTGCGCCGCGCCACCTCCTGCTCCAGGAACGCGTTCTGGTCGCGCAGGAAATCGGCCGAGGCCTTGAGCGTCAGGTGCGTCTTCACGCGCGCCAGCACGAGGGGCGGGCTGATGGGCTTGGTGATGTAGTCCACCGCCCCGAGCTCGAAGCCGAGCTGCTCGTCCTCCACCTCGGCCTTGGCGGTCAGGAAGATGACCGGGATGTCGCGCGTGGCGGCATCGGCCTTCAGGCGGCGGCACACTTCGTAGCCGTCGATGCCGGGCATCATGATGTCCAGCAGGATGAGGTCCGGCGGATGGCCGGAGGCGGCGATCTTGAGCCCGCGCTCGCCGTTGTTGGCGCCCTTGACCTTGTACAGGTCTTTCAGCAGGGTCTGCATCAGCGCCAGGTTGTCCGGCGTGTCGTCGACGACCAGGATGGTCGGTTTGTCCAGAGTCGGGGGCGCGTCGTCGTTCATCACTGCTCCTGGGTATCGGGCGCCTGCCGCAAGGCCAGCAAGGCCGCTTCAAAGTCGAACGCCCGCATGGCCTGCTCCAGCGCGGGGTAGCCACCGCCCAGGGCATGGCGCAACAGGCCGGCATGCTGCTGGAACAGCTCGACCGACTCCATGTCGTCCTCGGCCAGCAGGCGGTCCAGCTGCGCGCGCACCTCGGCCCACTGCCGGCGGTCGTAGCCGCCCGGCTCCGCAACACGCTCGACGGGCGGCAGCGCGCGTTCCAGCGCCACCACGAGCGGCTGCAACAGGGTTTCGCAGCGCTGCTGCAGCGCCGGCAGCTGTGCCTGACTTGCCTGGGCACAGGCCTGCTCCAGCTCGCCGGCCGCCTGCTGCAGCGCAGTGGCGCCGATGTTGCCCGCCACGCTCTTGAGCGTGTGGGCGTGCCGCTGCGCGGTCGGCAGATCGCCCCCGTCCACGGCCTGGGCCACGCGCGCCATCGCATCGCACTGGCCGTCCACGAACTTGCTCAGCAGCGCGAGGTAGCGGTCGCGCCGGCCCAGCACGCGGCGCAGGCCCTGCGCCGTGTCCAGGCCGGCAATTTCCGGCAACGCCATGGCGGCGGTCGCCGGCGCGACCCGCGCCGGCGGGCGTCGCGCCGGCTGGATCCAGCGTGCCAGGCTGTGGAACAGCAGCTCCGGCTCGATCGGCTTGGCCACGTGGTCATTCATGCCCGCACCGAGGCAGGCGCGCCGGTCCTCTTCGGTGGCGTTGGCCGTCATGGCGACAATGGGCAGGCCGGCCTTGCCCGGCAACTGGCGGATCAGCCGCGTGGCCGCCAGCCCGTCCATCACCGGCATCTGCATGTCCATGAGCACGAGGTCGTAGGCGCGGGCTTGCACCTGGTCCACCGCCTCCTGGCCGTTGACGGCCAGGTCCACCACCAGGCCAGCGTCGCGCAGGATGTCGAGTGCGACCTCCTGGTTCAGTTCGTTGTCTTCCACCAGCAGCACGCGGGCGCCGCCGAAATCCGGCGTGGCGGCGGCCTGCGCGTCGGCAGCGTGGCTTGCAGGTGACGCGCCGGTCGTCGGCGCGCCCAGCGCGCGCACCACGCCCTCGAACAGCAAGGACGGACTGACCGGCTTGATCAGCACGTCCTGGATGCCGGCCTCCTCGGCGCTCTTGAGCACCTCCTCGCGGCCGTAGCCGGTGACCAGCACCAGGCGCGGCTGGCGGCTCAGCGGCCGGCCCTGGATGCGGCGCGCCACGTCCACGCCGTTCATCATCGGCATCTGCCAGTCGAGGAAGACGATCTCGTAGGGCCGGCCCTGCGCCTCGGCACGGTCGATCAGCCGCAGCGCGTCGGCACCGGAGGCCACCGTGTCGGGCTGCAGGTTCATGCCGCCCAGCATGCTGCCCAGCAGCTGGCGGGCACTCTCGTTGTCGTCGACCACCAGCACGCGGCGCCCTGCCAGGTCCTGGCTCAGCGCCAGCGTGCGCGCCTGCGAGCTGCCGATGCCCAGCCGGGCCGTGAACCAGAAGGTGCTGCCCTGCCCGGGCACGCTGGACACGCCCACTTCGCCGCCCATCAGGCGTGCCAGCTGACGGCAGATGGCCAGGCCCAGGCCGGTGCCCCCGAACTGCCGTGTGGTGGAGCTGTCGGCCTGCTGGAAACTCTGGAACAGCAGGGCCTGCTGCTCCGGCGTGATGCCGATGCCGGTATCGACGACGGCGCCGTACAGCACCACCTCGTTGTCGGTACGCCCGCGCAGGCGCAGCTGGATCTGGATCTCGCCACGCTCGGTGAACTTGACCGCGTTGTTGGCGTAGTTGACCAGGATCTGCCCCAGGCGCAGCGGATCGCCCACCAACTGCCGCGGCAAGTCGCGGTCGACGTCGAACAACAGCTCCAGCCCCTTGGCGGCCGCCTTCTCCGAGATCAGGTTGGCCACGTCATCCAGCACCTTGTCGAGCTGGAACTCGATGTGCTCGACGTCCAGCTTGCCGGCCTCGATCTTGGAATAGTCCAGGATGTCGTTGATGATGCCCAGCAGGTGCTGACTGGCGCCCTGGATCTTGCGCAGGTACTCGCGCTGGCGCAGGTTGAGCTCGGTCTTGAGCATCATGTAGGACATGCCGATGATGGCGTTCATCGGCGTGCGGATCTCGTGGCTCATATTGGCCAGGAAGGCACTCTTGGCCTGGCTCGCCTGCTCGGCCTGCACCTTGGCCTGCTGCAGCGCGTCGCGCGCCGCGCGCTCGTCGCTGATGTCCTCCATGATGCCCAGCAGCCCCGGCGCTTCGGCGCTGCCACCGAAACGCCGGCCCGTGACCCGGACCCAGATCAGGCTGCCGTCGCGGCGCTGCATCTGCAGCTCATCGTGGTGCAGGCGGCCGGCGCGCACGGCCTCGTAGACCTCGCTGCCGACGCGTTGCCACTGCGCGTCGCTGGCATACAGCACACGCACCGACTGTCCGATCATGCCGCCGGGTTCGTAGCCGAAGATCTCCTCCAGCCGCCGGTTGCAGGAGACGATGGTGCGCTGCTCAAAGCGAACGATGCCCACCGGCACCGACTCGATGATGAGCTGCAGTTCCTCATTGACCGACGCCAGCTGGGCCGTGCGCTCCTGCACCAGCTGTTCCAGGCGGCTGTTGAGCGTGAGGATCTCCTCCTCGGCGCGGCGGCGCTCCGTGATGTCGCGCACCATGGCCGTGAGCAGGAGCTCGCCGTCGATGCGCTGGTGGGAAATCGAGACTTCGACCGGAAACGCCTCGCCGTTCTTGCGTCGTCCGTAGACGGCCGCCTCGCGACCGATCACGCGCCGATCCTCCGCACCGCGCGCAAAAGCCTGCATCGTCGGGCCATGCGCCGCACCGGAGCCCTCCGGCAGCAGTTCGTACACCGCCATCCCGACCATCTCCTGCGCCGCATAGCCGAACATGGCCAGCGCCGCCGGGTTCGCGTCGGTGATGCGCTGGTGCCGGTCGACGGTGATGATGCCGTCCAGCGCCGTCTCGACGATCGCCGCGTTGCGGGCCCGGCTGTACTCCAGCTGCAGCCGCGCCTGCCGGATGCGCTCGCTCATGCGGTTGAAGCCGCGCGCCAGCGCCACCACCTCCTGCGGTCCCGCTTCCGCCACCTGCAACTCGGCATCCGGCTGCGCCGACAGCTGCCGCGCCGCCTGCTCGACCAGGGCCAGCGGCCGGGTCACGTAACGGCGCAGCAACCAGCCCAGCACCAGCACCAGCCCAGCGGCCACCAGCAGCTGCAGCAGCAGGCGCTGCACCGCACGGTAGTACACCAACTCGTACTCATGCGTCAGGTCGAACTCCAGGTAGATGGCGCCACGCGCGAGCGAACGCAGCACCGGCCCCTCGTAAACCACGAAGTAGGGCGCCATCACCTGGATACGGCGTGCCTGGACATTCGCCCGCAATTCGGGCTGACGCCCCTGGGTCACGCGATCGAACCAGGCACGCGAAAAGCGGGGCACAACGTCCGCCGCGTCGTGCCCTTGCAAGGCCAGACGGTGCGCCAGCTCGACGGCGCCGTCGGCGTTGATCACCACCAGCGCGCGCATGCGCGGCTCGGTCATGGCCACAGAGAGGTCGGCGCCGACAGCGGCGCGATCGCGCAGCATGTCGCGCTGCGCACTGCGCGCCATATGCTCCGCCTGCAGCAGCGCATCGCGCTGCGCGCGTTCCAGCACGTCGGCCTGCCCGCTCGACACGGCATCCCAGAACAGCAGGCCCAGCAGCAGGACAAACACCCCCAGCAGGCTCAGCGGCAGGGCATTGCGCAGGCTGGCGCGGCGGGTCGTGGCCATGTCAGTCGGGCAGGAAGGAGGCGTCAGCGATGTCGCTCGCCGCCATGCGCTGGCCCAGCAGGGCATCGCGCTGCATCGCGGCCTGCAGATCCTGCAGGGTGCGTTCGAGCCGGCCGCCGCGGCGCATCCAGGCCCGGTTGTCCTGCACACCGGGCAGGCTCAAGCCCTTGAAGGCCCGTGCCACCTCGGACGGGCCGAGCTGCAGCCGCGGTGCCATCTGGCGCGCGGCGGCCTCGGGCTGCTGGCGCCAGTAGGCCTGGGCGCGGAAGTTGGCGCTGACGA
>JAJZUZ010000110.1 GCA_021845965.1 Pseudomonadota bacterium
CAGGAGTACCTCACCATCCAGATCGACCGCGCGGCCATCGCGCGCTACGGCATCAACGTGGAGGACGTCAATGCCCTGATCGAGATTGCCGTGCAGGGCAAGGTCGCGACCCAGGTCTACGAGGGCGAGCGCCGCTTCGACACCGTGGTGCGCCTGCCCGCGGCCTACCGCTCCGACGTGGAGTCCATCGGCAACCTGGTGCTGCGCGCGCCCACCGGCGCCATCGTGCCGCTGCGCGATGTGGCGCACCTCACGCTGGGCGACGGCCCGGCGCAGGTCAGCCGCGAGGGTGGCAAGCGCCGCCTGGTGGTGGGGGTGAACGTGCAGGGGCGCGACCTGGGCGGCTTCGTGGCCGAGGCGCAGGCGCGCATCGAGCGGGGTGTGCCGCTGCCGCCGGGCTACGAGCTGTCCTGGGGTGGCCAGTTCGAGAACATGGAGCGCGCCATCGAGCGGCTGTCGCTGATCATCCCGCTCACGATTGCGGCCATCTTCTTCCTGCTGTTCATGCTGTTCAGCTCGCTGCGCTACGCCGCGCTGGTCATCACCGTGCTGCCGCTGGCGGCCATCGGTGGCCTGGTGGCGCTGGCCCTCAGCGGCGAGTACCTCAGCGTGCCGGCGGCCGTGGGTTTCATCAACCTGTGGGGCATTGCCGTGCTCAACGGCGTGGTGCTGGTGAGTTTCATCCGCCAGCAGCGTGAGGCCGGCCTGTCCACCGACCAGGCCATTCTGGAAGGTTGCACGCACCGCTTCCGCCCCGTGATGATGACGGCCATGGTGGCGCTGCTGGCGCTCATCCCCATGCTGTTTTCCACCGGACCGGGGTCGGAAGTGACGCGCCCGCTGGCGGTGGTGGTGATCGGCGGCCTGTTCTCGTCCACCAGCCTCACGCTGCTGCTGGTGCCCGTGCTGTATCGCTGGTTTGAGGAAAAGGAAGTCGAGGCCTGAGGCCTGCGAGGAGTAAGACCATGAAAGAAATCCGTGCCATCGTCCGCCCCAACCGCCTGCCGCTGCTGCGCGAGGCGCTGCGGGGCATCCCCAACTTCCCCGGCCTCACGCTGCTCAAGGCCGAGGGCTTCACCGCGCCGGCCGCCGTGGGCAAGCGCACCGTGCGCGAGGAGCTGACCGACTACACGCCCAAGATCATGGTCACCGTGCTGGCCGACGACGACATGGTGGAGGAGATCCGCAACACCATCATCATGATCTGCAGCACCGGGCAGATCGGCGACGGCATCGTCTGGACAGTGCCGATCGCCACCATGCACCGCATCCGCAATGGGTCGGACATGCTGGCCGAGCCCGAGCCGGCGCAGAACAAGCTGACGAAGGGCGGCGGATAGTTCACTTCATCCCGTTGCGCCGCGCCAGCTCCGCAAACAAACCGGCCTGATCCAGATCACTGAACCCGTTGGCCACGCCGTCGGCATAGAGCTGCTCCAGCAGGCCGGTGATGGGCGCGGTGAAGCCCAGGCCGGCCGCCGTGTCCAGCGCGTTGCGCATGTCCTTGAGCTGCACGGTCATGCGCCCGCGCGGCGCGAAGTCGCGTTCCACCATGCGCTGGCCGTGCACCTGCAGGATGCGGCTGTCGGCAAAGCCGCCGGTGATGGCTTCCTTCACCTTGGCGGGGTCGGCGCCGCCTTTCTCGCACAGCAGCAGGGCCTCGGCCACGGCGCCGATGGTGATGCCCACGATCATCTGGTTGGCCAGCTTGGCCAGTTGGCCCGCGCCACTGGGGCCGACCAGGGTGGCGCGGCCCAGCGGTGCGAAGACCGGCTTGGCGCGCTCGAAGGTGGTGGCCTTGCCGCCGGCCATGATGGCCAGCGTGCCGGCTTCGGCGCCCAGCGTGCCGCCCGACACCGGCGCATCGAGGTGGGTGATGCCCATGCCGCCCAGGCGCTCGGCATGCTCGCGCGCCTCGGCCGGCTTGATGGAGGACATGTCGATCACCACCGTGCCCGGGTTCATGGCCTGGGCCACACCGGCACCGAACAGCACCTGCTCGACGATGGGGCCGTGCTCCAGCATGGTGATGACGAACTCGACGTTGCGCACGGCATCACGTGCCTCGTCGTGCACCGTGGCGCCGTGGGCGGCCAGGCCCTCGGCCTTGGCGCGCGTGCGGTTCCACACATGCACCTCATGGCCGGCCTCGCACAGGCGCTTCGCCATGGGGTAGCCCATCATGCCGGTACCGAGCAAGGCAATCTTCATTTCGCCACCCCCGCAAACATCTGTTCCATTTCACGCCGTACCTGGTAGGCGTGCGTGCCCGTGTCCATGGCCACGTCGGCCCAGCTCAGGCTCTGGCCCTTCTTCACCGGGCGCACCACCTTGACGTTGTGCGCCAGGCCCAGCGGAAGACCGCCGAGTTTCAGCGAGGTGCTGGCCGGCAGCAGCTTGCCCCAGACCGTGTAGCCGCCTTCGCCATCCAGCATCTCGCCCGGCTGAAGGTCGCGCTTGGCGGTGGCCACCACGTCCGCGTTCCAGCAGGTGGCCACGCCCGTGGGCTCGCCGCGCACCGCCACGCTGGCCACCGAGACGCCCACCTCCAGGCCGATCAGGTGCCAGCGCTTGTAGAGCGTGAAATAGCGCCCCGTCGGGTCGGTGTGGGCGTTGTATTCCTCGAAGCAGTTCTTGATGTACTCGGTCTCGGCCTCGACCGTGACCCACACGCCCATGCGGATGTCATACGGAATCTTGCGGCCGTCCGTCTCCAGCGAGGAGATCACCTCCACCATGCCCTTGCGCTCCAGCACGCCGCCTTCGCTCTTCGGCCGCGTGACGTAGGGGATGTCCTCCACGCTGGCCGGCGGGTAGAGCAGGCCGTTGCTGGGCACCGTCAGGCCGGTGGCGTTGGCCACGGCCGTGCTCTCGATGCTGGGCTTGGAGCCATCGAGGAAGCTGTTGAACATCTTGGGGTTGAGGCCGCCGCGCGCGGCCTGCTCGGGCGTGAGGCCGTAGTTGCCCCAGACGGTCTCGGGCGTGGACTCGGTGAAGTGCGGCAGCCACTTGTGGCCGCGGCCCGCCGCCACCACCGGGAAGCCGCAGGTGCGCGCCCAGTCCACCAGGTCGCAGATCAGCGCCGGCTGGTCGCCGAAGGCCAGCGAGTACACCACGCCGGCCTGGGCCGCCTTGCGCGCCAGCAGCGGGCCGCAGAAGGCGTCGGCCTCCACCGTGACGTTCACCACGTGCTTGCCGTGCGCAAACGCTTCCAGGATGTGGTCCACGGCGGCCACCGGGTTGCCGGTGCACTCGACCACGATGTCGATCTGCGGGTGCGTGACGACGGCACGCCAGTCCTCGGTGATCCAGGTGGCGCCGGTCTTGAGCGCCTGCGCGATGTCGGGGGCCTGTGTCTGCTCGGCCTGCCAGCCCACGCGGGCCAGGTTGGCGCGGGCGTTGGCGGGGGAGAGGTCGGCGATGGCGACCAGCTGCACGCCGGGCGTGCGCGGCACCTGGGCCAGGTACATGGAGCCGAATTTGCCGGCCCCGATCAGGCCGACGCGCACCGGACGGCCTTCGGCGGCGCGCTGCTGGAGTTTGGCGTGGAGGTTCATGGGCCAAGAATACCCCGAATGCCCGCCGCCCCCGGCCGGCAGTTTCCGGTTTGTGCCAAGATCACGGGCAACAAACCGAATGGAGACTTTCATGACCACCTGGGATCCCGCCTGGCTCGACCGCATGTACAACAACCGCGCCCTGGTGCCCGAACACGCCATGCACTTCGAACGCTGGACGGATGCGTCGGCCGACGCGCGCGAAGCCCACCCCTGCCAGACCGACATTGCCTACGGCGACGGCCCGATGGAAACGCTCGATGTGTTCCCGAGCAACCAGCCGGGCGCGCCGGTGGTGGTGTTCATCCACGGCGGCTACTGGCGCTCGCTGGACAAGTCGCAGCACTCCTTCATTGCCCCGGCTTTCAAGAACCTGGGCGGCTGTGTCTTCATCCCCAACTACGCGCTGTGCCCGGCGGTGACGATTCCCGACATCACGCTGCAGATGGTCAAGGCGCTGGCCTGGGTCTACCGCAACGCGCGTAAGTACGGCGGGGACCCGAGCCGCATCTACGTCGTCGGCCACTCGGCGGGCGGCCACCTGGCGGCCATGCTGCTGGACTGCGTCTGGCCGGCCTACGACCGCAAGCTGCCGCCGGACCTGGTCAAGGGCGCGCTGTCGATCTCGGGCCTGTACGACCTGGAGCCGGTGCGGCAGACGCCCTTCCTCAAGGACGCGCTGCGCCTGACACCCGAGCAGGTCGCCCAGGCCAGCCCGGCGCTGCTGCCGGCGCCCAAGCAGGGCGTGCTCTACACCGTGGCCGGCGCCGACGAGAGCGCCGAATTCATCCGCCACAACAAGCTGATCCAGCAGGCCTGGGGCAAGCGGGCGGTGCCGGTGTGCGAGCTGATCCCGAAGCGCAACCACTTCAGTGTGCTGGAAGACCTGACGGCGCCCTGGGAGCATCTGCACCAGCTGGCGATCCGCCTGGTGTTCGGCAAGGGTTGAGCGGCGCGCGGTCAGTCCGCCGTCAGCTTGGCGTAGGCCAGCGGTCAGTCCATGTAACGGCTCAGGGAAGTCCCTGAGCTTTTTGTCGCTGAAAGCGGCCGCGGCGCCGCTAAACTCCACGCGGATTTCACAGGGGCGACCCCTGCCATGGACACCGACCTAGCCAGAAGAACATGCGACCCGAGGAGTACCTGATTGCCTGCCGTGCCATCCACATCGAGCTGGAACGCCTGGCCAACCGCGTCCATGAGCTGGCGAAATTCCGTTGCGCGGATCCGTCCAACTACGCGTTCATGAACCTCATGGAGCGCCAGTCCGAGCTGTTCGACCAGCTGTCCGAGCTGCACGACAAGGCCTCGGTCGAGTTCAAGAGCTCCTCGCGCGCGCCGCTGGTCTGAGCCGCTCGCCGTCCTTCGGGCGTCGACACCACTGCGGCCTTTCTACAATGGCGGCATGTCCTCCGCCTTGCCGCCGTCCGGTTCCCATCCCAGCCTGTTTCCCGCCCCTGCCGACTCGCCGCTGCTGGCCAGCCTGAACGCCGAGCAACGCGCCGCCGTGGCGCTGCCCCCCGAGCACGCGCTCATCCTGGCCGGTGCCGGTTCCGGCAAGACGCGTGTGCTGACCACCCGCATCGCCTGGCTGTTGCAGACCGGGCAGGTCTCGCCCGGCGGCGTGCTGGCGGTCACCTTCACCAACAAGGCGGCGCGCGAGATGATGACGCGCCTGCAGTCCATGCTGCCCGTCAATGTGCGCGGCATGTGGATCGGCACCTTCCACGGCCTGTGCAACCGCCTGCTGCGGGCGCACCACCGCACCGTCAACCTGCCGGCCACCTTCCAGATCCTGGACACGCAGGACCAGCTGTCCGCCATCAAGCGCCTGTGCAAGCAATTCAACGTCGACGAAGAGCGCTTCCCGCCCAAGCAGCTGGCCTGGTTCATCGCCGGCTGCAAGGAGGAGGGCCTGCGCCCGCAGAACGTGGAGGCGCGCGACCCCGACACGCGCAAGAAAGTGGAGCTGTACCAGCTCTACGAAGAGCAGTGCGTGCGCGAAGGCGTGGTGGACTTCGGCGAGCTGCTGCTGCGCAGCTACGAGCTGCTGCGCGACAACGACCCGGTGCGCGAACACTACCAGCGGCGCTTCCGCCACATCCTGATCGACGAGTTCCAGGACACCAACAAGCTGCAGTACGCCTGGATCAAGCTGCTGGCCGGCTACGATCCCGCGGGCCAGCGGCGTGCGGACGGGCAGGGCGGCGCCGTCTTCGCCGTGGGTGACGACGACCAGAGCATCTACGCCTTCCGCGGTGCCCGCGTGGGCAATATGGCCGACTTCGTGCGCGAGTTCGCCGTGCAGCACCAGATCAAGCTGGAGCAGAACTACCGCAGCTACAGCAACATCCTGGACACGGCCAACGCCCTCATCAGCCACAACAAGCACCGCCTGGGCAAGAACCTGCGCACCGACCAGGGCGCCGGCGAGCCGGTGCGCGTGTACGAATGCGCAAGCGATAGTGACGAGGCGCAGTGGATCGTGGACGAAATGAAGCAGCTGATTCGCGAAGGCATGAATCAGAAGGAAATTGCGGTGCTTTACCGTTCCAATGCGCAGAGCCGCGTGCTGGAACATGCGCTTTTACGTGCCGATCTGCCCTACCGTGTCTACGGCGGCCTGCGCTTTTACGAGCGCGCCGAAATCAAGCATGCACTGGCTTACCTGCGCCTGCTGGAGAACCCCAGCGACGATACCAGCTTCCTGCGCGTGGTGAACTTCCCGCCGCGCGGCATCGGGGCGCGCTCCATTGAGCAATTGCAGGACGCGGCGCGGGCGGTGAACAGTTCCCTGCATGACGCGGTGAGCACCCTGGGCGGCAAGGCCGGCGCGAATCTGGGCGCCTTCGTCGCCAAGATCGACGTGCTGCGCGAGCGGACCCAAGGCCTGACCCTGCGCGAGATCATCGAACTGGTGCTGCAGCACAGTGGCCTGGTCGAGCACTACCAGACCGAACGCGAGGGCGCCGACCGCATCGAGAACCTGGACGAACTGGTCAACGCAGCCGAGATCTTTGTGAGCAACGAGGGCTATGGTCGCGAGGCCGAGGCCATGGAGGCGGTGCCTGGCGCCATCCCGGATGAGGAGAGCGGTGAGGTCATGTCGCCCTTGGCCGCCTTCCTGACTAATGCCGCACTGGAGGCGGGAGACAACCAGGCGCAGGAAGGGCAGGACGCGGTGCAGCTCATGACGGTGCACGCCAGCAAAGGCCTGGAGTTCGACTGCGTCTTCATCACCGGCCTGGAAGAGGGCCTGTTCCCGCACGAAAACTCCATGAGCGACTTCGACGGCCTGGAGGAGGAACGCCGCCTGATGTACGTGGCCATCACCCGCGCCCGCAAGCGCCTGTACCTGAGCCACTCGCAGACGCGCATGCTGCACGGCCAGACGCGCTACCACATCCGCAGCCGCTTCTTCGACGAGCTGCCGGAGGAAACGCTGAAGTGGATCACGCCGAAGAACGGCGGTTTCGGCAGCGGCTTTGCGCCGCCGGCGGCCGGCTACAACCGCCAGCGCGAAGCCTGGGGTGAGGGCTGGAAGGGCGGCTCGACCAGCGGCTACTCAGGCGGCTACGCGCGGGACGCCGGTGCGTCCAGCACCAAGGTCGTCCAGCAGGCGCAGGAAGCAGCCACCGGCCTCAAGGTGGGCATGCAGGTCTTCCACAACAAGTTCGGCGAGGGCAAGGTGCTCACGCTCGAGGGCTCGGGCGATGACGCCCGGGCCCAGATCAATTTTCCGCGCCATGGCACCAAGTGGTTGGCGTTGTCGGTGGCGAAGCTGACGCCGGTGACTTGAGGTTTGAGGTGCTGCTGGGGCGGTGGGCTGCTTTGCAGCCGTTGCTGTCCTTGACTTCGACGCAACGCTGGACGCTTTGAAGCCCACAGCGATCATGTACCAGCAGGCTACCGTGACAGTCTCTCAATGACTGGTCTGCAGCGTGGAGCGGGCCACTAACGGAACGTTTCGCTATCAAGGGCCTCAGCAACATGGGCTATACATCTTGCAGACGATTGTGCACGTTCACCTGGTTTCGCGCGGATTAACGCTCCGCCGTCAAAACCGCCACTCTCAGATGGCGAGCGGTAGCTTCACCGTCACGCCAAGACCGCGCTGAAGCGAAGGATCAGCGGCCTCCAGCTCGACCGAGCCACCCAAGCGTCCCACCAAGGTCTTGACGATAGTCAGACCCAGGCCCGAACCTCCTGGCTGGCTTCCCGGAATGCGATAGAAGGGATCGAACACCCGCTCGCGCTCCGACAGCGGGATACCAGGACCCGAATCGCGGATCTGCAGATGTGCCCAACCTTTGGCGGCACTGACTGTCAAGTCGACTCGCCCCG
>JAJZUZ010000111.1 GCA_021845965.1 Pseudomonadota bacterium
GGGACATCGGCGGCACCTTCGTCAAGTGCGACGTCAGCCAGGAGGCGGACGCCCAGGCTGTGGTCGCCAAGGCCGTGTCGCTGGGCAAGCTCATGGGCCTGGTCAACTGTGCGGGCATCGCCCCGGCCGAGAAGACCGTGGGCAAGAATGGCGCCCACGCCCTCGCCACCTTCAGCAAGACCATCATGGTCAACCTGGTGGGCAGCTTCAACATGATCCGCCTGGCCGCCGACGCCATGTGCAAGAACGAACCCGAGGCCACCGGCGAGCGCGGTGTGCTGATCTCCACCGCCAGCGTGGCCGCCTACGACGGCCAGATCGGCCAGGCCGCCTACAGCGCCTCCAAGGGCGGCATCGTGGGCATGACGCTGCCCATTGCCCGCGACCTGGCGCGCAACGGCATCCGCAACATGACCATCGCCCCCGGCATCTTCGGCACGCCCATGCTGTTTGGCATGCCGCAGGAGGTGCAGGACGCGCTGGCCGCCAGCGTGCCTTTCCCCAGCCGCCTGGGCACGCCCGAGGACTATGCCAAGCTGGCCCGGCACATCATCGAGAACGACATGCTCAACGGCGAGGTGATCCGCCTAGACGGCGCCATCCGCCTGGCACCGCGCTAAGCCCGCGGCGCCCGCCGAGCCGGTCCGGCCCCTGCGGCCGACCGGCTTTTTTTATTCGTCGCCACCGACCCGCTCTCTACAATCGGTCCCATGGCCATTCCCCAGTCCTTTATCCAGGAGCTGCTCGCGCGCGCCGACGTCGTGGAGATCGTCGGCCGCTACGTGCAGCTCAAGAAGGGCGGGGCCAATTTCATGGGGCTGTGCCCCTTCCACGCGGAGAAGTCGCCGTCCTTCACGGTGAGCCCGACCAAGCAGTTCTACCACTGCTTTGGCTGCGGCAAGCACGGCGACGCCATCAACTTCCTGATGGAACAGACCGGCATGAGCTTCATCGAGGCCGTGCGCGACTTGGCCCAGCATTACGGCCTGCAAGTGCCCGAGGACGAGGCCAGCCCGCAGGACCGCGCGCGTGCCGCCGAGCAGCGCCAGAAACAGGCCACGCTCTCCGATGTGCTGGAGAAGGCCGGCGAGGCCTACCGCAAGCAGCTCAAAAGCTCGGCCCGGGCCATCGATTACCTGAAGGGCCGCGGCCTCTCGGGCGAAATCGCGAAGCACTTCGGCCTGGGTTATGCGCCGGAGGGCTGGCGCTCGCTGGCCAGCGTGTTCCCGAACTATGACGACCCGCTGCTGGTGGAGTCGGGCCTGGTGATCGCCAGCGAAGGTGAGGATGGCGGCGACGGCAAGCGCTACGACCGCTTCCGCGACCGCATCATGTTCCCCATCCGCAACGTCAAGGGCGAGTGCATCGGCTTTGGCGGCCGCGTGCTGGGGGACGAAAAGCCCAAGTACCTCAATTCGCCCGAGACCCCGGTTTTCAGCAAGGGCCACGAGCTCTACGGCCTCTTCGAGGCCCGCAACGCCATCCGCGACGCCGGCTACGTGCTGGTCACCGAGGGCTATATGGACGTGGTGGCGCTGGCCCAGCTCGGTTTTCCCAACGCCGTGGCCACGCTGGGCACGGCCTGCACGACCGACCACGTGCAAAAGCTGTTCCGCTTCACCGACGCCGTGGTGTTCAGCTTCGACGGCGACGCCGCCGGCCGGCGGGCCGCGCGCCGCGCGCTGGACGGTGCCCTGCCCTACGCCAGCGACGTACGCAGCATCAAGTTCCTGTTCCTGCCGGCCGAGCATGACCCGGACAGCTACATCCGGGAGAACGGCAAGGAAGCCTTCGCCCGCTGCGTCAGCGAAGCCGTACCGCTGAGTCGCTTCCTGATTGAATCGGCGCGCGAGGGCTGCGACCTCGGCAGCGCCGAGGGCCGGGCCCATCTGGCGAGCAATGCCCGCCCCTTGTGGCAGCAGTTGCCCGATGGCGCCCTCAAGCGCCAGCTGCTGGGCGAGATCGCCGGTCTGGTGCAACTGGACGCCCAGGAACTGGCCGGCTTGTGGGAGGCGCCGGCACGCGGCCAGGCGCCTCGACCGGCCGAGCGCGCCGGCGCGCGCCCCTCCTCCTCCGGCCCCTCTCCCCGGGCATCGCGCCCCCCCGCCGCGCGTGTATCCAGCCGCGGCCAGCCGCCCGTCAATCGCGCCGACCAGGCCGCGCGGCTCTTGCTGGCGCACAGCCGCCTGTGGGACCAGCTCTCCAGCGAAGACCACGCGCTGCTCTGCGCCCTGCCGGGACCCCAGGGACAGTTGCTGAGCTGGCTGGAAGCCCAGCTGCATGAGCACGGCCCGCTGCCCTGGGCCGCGCTGCGCGAGGCTCTGCGCGAGCACCCCGCGCAGGCGCTGGCCGACAAGCTGATGCACGGCTCCGACCTCGTCGCCACGGACGACCACGGTGAGGCCCTGGCCGAGCTGCGCAATCTGCTCAAGCGCATGCTGATCGAACAGATCAAGGCGGAGGAGACCGAGGCCATCGAGGCGGCGCGCAGCAATCCGGCCGCACTGGAGCGCTACCGTGAGCTGCAGGCCCGCCGCCGCGCCCTGGAAACGGGCGCCACGGCGGCGGAGTAGCCCCCGCTCATGGTCTGCAAATGCGCGCCGGCATTGAATTTTCGCCATCGGCGGGTATAATCCACCCTCGATTTCCGGCAAGAGCGACAGCAGCACCTCCGGGCCAGGCCAACCGTAGCCTTTTGCGCACCACCGGCCACCTTACCGCAAGGACTGCATCCCAAATGTTCGCCCTCCCATCTTGCCCCTGAGGATTTCTCCTCTGTCCCCCAACCGCGCCGGCTTATCGGTGCTGTGTTTGTTTCTTTGTGCCAGTTTTTGATGTCTCGAGGTTGATCCATGCCCGCTCAAAAGTCCAAGAAGCCTGCAAAGCCCGCCGCCAAGCCCGTCGCCAAGGCCGCCCCCAAGCCCGCCGCCAAGGCCAAGCCTGCCGTCCAAGCCGCTGCCCCCAAGGCAGCCGCCAAGGCGGCGGCCAAGCCTGCGGTGAAGGCCGCGGCCAAGCCCGAGACGAAAGCCAAGACCGTGCCCGCTTCCAAGACTCCCGCCAAGACTGCCAAGACTGAAAAAGCCGAGAAGGCTGCCAAGCCCACCGCTGCCGAGCTGAAAAAGGCTGCCACGGCCGCCGACGAGGCCGTGGTCGTGAAGAAGAAACCCGGCCGTCCGCCCAAGGCGGCCTCGGCCGAAACCGGCACCCCGCCCGCCAAGACCGGCGCCAAGCGCGGCCGCAAGCCCAAGAACGCCGCCAAGCCCGAGGATGAGGAAGACGTCGACCTCGAGGCCGAATTCGCCGAGGAAGCGCCCGAAGCCGGCGCCGGCGAAAAGGCCAAGCCCCTGCGCATGAAGATCAGCAAGGCCAAGGAGCGGGCCTTGATGAAGGAATTCGGCCTGGACGAGACCGTGCTGTCCGAAGAGGACATGCAAAAGCGCCGCCAGCGCCTCAAGCTGCTGATCAAGCTGGGCAAGACGCGCGGCTACCTGACCCACGGTGAGATCTCCGACCACCTGCCCGACAAGCTGGTCGACGCCGAGACGCTGGAAGTCGTGATCTCCATGCTCAACGACATGGGCGTGGCCGTCTACGAACAGACCCCGGACGCCGAGACCCTGCTGCTGAACAACACCGGCCCGACCGCCGCCACCGAAGAGGAAGCGGAAGAGGAAGCCGAAGCCGCCCTGTCCACCGTGGACAGTGAATTCGGCCGGACCACCGACCCGGTGCGCATGTACATGCGCGAGATGGGCACGGTGGAGCTGCTCACGCGCGAGGGCGAGATCGAGATCGCCAAGCGCATCGAAGGCGGCCTGATGGACATGATGGAGGCCATCTCCGCCTCCCCCGCCACCATCGCCGAGATCCTGCGCATGGCCGAGGAGATCCGCGAAGGCAAGGTCGTGATCTCGACGGTGGTCGACGGCTTCGTCAACGCCGAGGAGAGCGACGACTATGTGGCCGAGGAAGACTTCGACGAGTACGACGAGGCCGATGACGACGACGGCAAGGGCGGCTCCAAGGCGCTGACCAAGAAGCTGGAAGAGCTGAAGAACCAGGCGCTGGAACGCTTCGACCGCATCCGCGCCCTGTTCGAGAAGGTGCACAAGGTCTACGACAAGGAAGGCTACGGCACCCCGGCCTACCAGAAGGCCCAGAAGAACCTGTCCGACGAGCTGATGACCATCCGCTTCACGGCCAAGACCATCGAGAAGCTGTGCGACCTGGTGCGCGCCCAGGTGGACGACATCCGCAAGAAGGAACGCGAGCTGCGCCGCATCATCGTCGACAAGTGCGGCTACCCGCAGGAGCAGTTCATCGCCGAGTTCAGCGGCCGCGACAAGAACGGCAACCCGGCGCGCTCGCACCTGCTCGACCTCAAGTGGATCGAGAAACAGTCCAGCGCCGGCAAGCCCTGGAGCGCGATCATGGCGCGCAACGTCCCGCCGGTGCAGGACCTGCAGCAGAAGCTGATCGACCTGCAGTCGCGCGTCGTGGTGCCGCTGGACCACCTGAAGGACATCAACAAGCGCATGAACGAAGGCGAGGCCAACTCGCGCGCCGCCAAGAAGGAGATGATCGAGGCCAACCTGCGCCTGGTGATCTCGATTGCCAAGAAGTACACCAACCGCGGCCTGCAGTTCCTGGACCTGATCCAGGAAGGCAACATCGGCCTGATGAAGGCGGTGGACAAGTTCGAGTACCGTCGCGGCTACAAATTCTCGACCTACGCCACCTGGTGGATCCGCCAGGCCATCACCCGCTCCATCGCGGACCAGGCCCGCACCATCCGCATCCCGGTGCACATGATCGAGACCATCAACAAGATGAACCGCATCAGCCGCCAGCACCTGCAGGAGTTCGGCTTCGAGCCCGACGCCAGCCTGCTGGCGCAGAAGATGGAGATCCCCGAGGACAAGATCCGCAAGATCATGAAGATCGCCAAGGAGCCGATCTCGATGGAAACCCCCATCGGCGACGACGACGACAGCCACCTGGGCGACTTCATCGAGGACACGGCCAATACCGCCCCGGTGGAAGCCGCCATGCAGGCCGGCCTGCGCGACGTGGTCAAGGACATCCTGGACAGCCTGACGCCGCGCGAAGCCAAGGTGCTGCGCATGCGCTTCGGCATCGAGATGACCAGCGACCACACGCTGGAAGAGGTGGGCAAGCAGTTCGACGTGACGCGCGAGCGCATCCGCCAGATCGAGGCGAAGGCGCTGCGCAAGCTCAAGCATCCGAGCCGTTCGGACAAGCTGCGGAGCTTCACGGACAACATCTGATTGTTGTCTTCACTCTCCTGAGAAGGCCCGCTTTCGAGCGGGCTTTTTCTTTTGGTTGCTTGCGTTTTCGCCAGCGCGGCGTTGCCGGGATGTGCGCCCGGCGGCGCAGTCCCTTTTCTTTGCGTCGCCAAAGAAAAGTACCTCGCCCGCCGGGGCGAGACCCGGCTAGCTTCGCCTGTCAAGACATGAATCGAAAACCAAAGCATCAAGACGGGAAAACCGCAATAGGTGGGCCGGTCGCGCCCACTAAAATCGTTCCATGTTCTCCCACCTGCGCCTGCACACCGAGTTCTCCGTCGTCGACGGCACCACCCGCATCGATGACATCGTCAAGGCCGCAGCCAGGGATGGCCAGCCGGCGCTGGCGATCACGGACCTGAACAACCTGTTCGGCGCCATCAAGTTCTACAAGGAAGCCCGCGGCAAGGGCGTCAAGCCCGTCATCGGCGTGGAGATCGTGCTTGAAGGTCTGGGGCAGGATCCGCTGGCCACCAGCAAGATGCTGCTGCTGGTGCAGAACAAACAGGGCTACCTGAACCTGTCGGAAATCCTGGCGCGTGCCTGGACCAGCAATGTGTACAAGGCGCAGGCGGTCGTGAAGCTGGCCTGGCTGAAGGAACTGCACGAAGGCCTGATTGCCTTGTCCGGCGCGCAGGCGGGCGCGGTGGGCCAGGCCCTGGTGCAGGGCGATATGGGGCGCGCACACGATGTGGCGCTGCAGCTGGCGACCATCTTTCCGCACCGTTTCTACCTGGAGCTGCAGCGCGCGGGCCGACCGGACGACGAGCCGCATGTGGCCGCTGCCGTACAGCTGGCCGCGCGCTTGAAGCTGCCGGTGGTGGCCACGCACCCGGTGCAGTTCGCGCAGGAAGACGACTACGAGGCGCACGAGGCGCGCGTCTGCATTTCCGAGGGCGAGATCCTGGGCAATCCGCGCCGGGTTCGCAAGTTCACCCGCGAGCAGTACTTCAAGAGTGCGGCGCAGATGGAGGCGCTGTTTGCCGATGTACCCAGTTCAATAGCCAACACGCTGGAGATCGCCAAGCGCTGCAACCTGACGCTGGTGCTGGGCAAGCCGCAGCTGCCGAATTTCCCGATCCCTGGCGGCCTGTCGATGGAGGAGTACTTCCGCAAGGTCTCGCTGGAAGGCCTGGAGGAGCGCCTGGCGCATCTCTACCCCGACGCCGCGGAGCGCGACAGGCAGCGACCGCGCTATGTGGAGCGCCTCGACTTCGAGATCAACACCATCCTGAAGATGGGCTTCCCGGGCTACTTCCTCATCGTGGGCGACTTCATCCAATGGGCCAAGACGCACGGCTGTCCGGTGGGACCGGGCCGCGGCTCGGGCGCCGGCTCGCTGGTGGCCTATGCGCTGAAGATCACCGACCTCGACCCGCTGGCCTACAAGCTGCTATTCGAGCGTTTCCTGAACCCGGAGCGCGTCTCGATGCCGGACTTCGACATCGACTTCTGCCAGGCCAACCGCGACCGCGTGATCGAGTACGTGAAGGAACGCTACGGCCGCGATGCCGTGAGCCAGATCGCCACCTTCGGCACCATGGCCGCGCGCGCGGCCATCCGCGACGTGGGCCGGGTACTGGACATGAGCTACACCTTCTGCGACGGCATCTCCAAGCTCATCCCCAACAAGCCGGGCCAGCACATCACCATCGATGGCGCCCTGAAGGAAGTGCCCGAACTGGCCGAACGACTGGAGAAGGAAGACGAGGTCAAGACCCTGCTGGCGCTGGCGCAGAAGCTGGAGGGCATGACACGCAATGTGGGCATGCACGCGGGAGGCGTGCTGATCGCCCCGGGCAAGCTGACCGATTTCTGCCCGCTCTACCAGCAGCCCGGCAGCGACTCGGCCGTGAGCCAGTACGACAAGGACGACGTGGAGGCGATCGGCCTGGTGAAGTTCGACTTCCTGGGCCTGGCCACGCTGACCATCCTGGAGATTGCGCGCGAGTTCATCATGCAGCGCCATCCGGGGCAGGAGCACTTCGCTTTCGAGAACATTCCGCTGGACGACCGCGCCACCTACCAGCTGTTCCAGGAGGGCAAGACCGAGGCCGTGTTCCAGTTTGAAAGCCGCGGCATGCAGGGCATGCTGCGCGACGCCAAGCCCACACGCCTGGAAGACCTGATTGCGCTCAACGCCCTCTACCGCCCCGGCCCGATGGACCTGATCCCGAGCTTCGTGGCGCGCAAGCACGGGCGCGAGGAAGTCGAGTACCCGCACCCGGCTGTGGCCGAGATGCTCTCGGAGACCTACGGCATCATGGTCTACCAGGAACAGGTGATGCAGACCGCGCAGATCCTGGGCGGCTACTCGCTGGGTGGCGCCGACCTGCTGCGCCGCGCCATGGGCAAGAAGAAGGCCGAGGAGATGGCCGAGCACCGCGAGAAATTCCGCGCCGGTGCGGCCAAGACCCACAACATCCCGCAGGACAAGGCCGACGAGATCTTCGACCTGATGGAGAAGTTCGCCGGCTACGGCTTCAACAAGTCGCACGCCGCCGCCTACTCGCTGCTGGCCTACCACACGGCCTGGCTCAAGGTCCATTACACGGCGGAGTTCTTCTG
>JAJZUZ010000112.1 GCA_021845965.1 Pseudomonadota bacterium
GAGGCCAGCACGGTGGTGATGGCCGCCGTCAGCGTGGTCTTGCCGTGGTCCACGTGACCAATGGTGCCCACGTTGACGTGCGGCTTGGTCCGCTCAAATTTCTCTTTTGCCATTTTTCAAATCTCCAAAGAGCAATACCCGTGTGTTGGTTTTACGTCTGCATCCGATTGCTGGTTCGCCCCGCACGGGAACAGGGCGGCACCGGATCGCAGACAGCAAGGCCATCCCGCGCAGGCGGGATGACACTGGTTCTTACTTGGCGCGGGCGGCGACGATGGCCTCAGCCACGTTGCGCGGAGCTTCGCTGTAGTGCTTGAACTCCATCGTGTACGTGGCACGACCCTGCGACATGGAGCGCAGCGTGGTCGAGTAGCCGAACATCTCGGACAGCGGCACCTCGGCCTTGATGGCCTTGCCGCCACCGGGCATGTCGTCCATGCCCTGCACCATGCCGCGGCGGGACGACAGGTCGCCCATCACGTTACCGGCATAGTCCTCGGGCGTCTCGACTTCCACGGCCATCATGGGCTCGAGGATGACGGGGTTGGCCTTCTTGCAGCCTTCCTTGAAACCGAAGATGGCCGCCATCTTGAAGGCGTTTTCATTCGAGTCCACGTCGTGGTAGGAACCGAAGGTCAGCGTGACCTTGACGTCCACCACCGGGAAGCCTGCCAGCACGCCGGTGTTGATGGCTTCGATGACGCCCTTTTCCACCGCCGGGATGAACTCGCGCGGCACCACGCCGCCCTTGATGGCGTCAACGAACTCGAAGCCCTTGCCGGCTTCGCTCGGCTCGACCGTGAACACAACGTGACCGTACTGGCCCTTGCCGCCGGACTGGCGCACGAATTTGCCTTCGACGTCGGTGACCTTCTTGCGGATGGTCTCGCGGTAGGCCACCTGGGGCTTGCCCACGTTGGCTTCCACGCCGAATTCACGCTTCATGCGGTCCACGATGATTTCGAGGTGCAGCTCGCCCATGCCCGAGATGATGGTCTGACCGGACTCCTCGTCGGTGCGGACGCGGAAGGACGGATCCTCGGCCGCCAGGCGCTGCAGGGCGATGCCCATCTTCTCCTGGTCGGTCTTGGTCTTGGGCTCCACGGCCTGCGAAATCACCGGCTCCGGGAACACCATGCGCTCCAGGGTCACGACGGAATCCGGATCGCACAGGGTCTCACCCGTGGTCACTTCCTTCAGACCCACGCAGGCAGCGATGTCGCCAGCGCGGATCTCTTCGATTTCCTGGCGGTTGTTGGCGTGCATCTGCACGATACGGCCAATACGCTCCTTCTTGCCCTTGACAGGATTGAAGACGGTATCACCCTTGGTCAGCACGCCGGAGTAGACGCGCACGAAGGTCAGCTGACCGACGAAGGGGTCGGTCATCAGCTTGAAGGCCAGGGCGGAGAACTTCTCGCTGTCGTCGGCCTTGCGGGTGGTTTCCTGCTCGTTCTCGTCCGTGCCGGCCACCGGGGGGATGTCCACCGGCGAGGGCAGGAAGTCGATCACGGCGTCCAGCATGCGCTGCACACCCTTGTTCTTGAAGGCGGTGCCGCACAGCATGGGCTGGATCTCGGTCGAGATGGTGCGCGTACGCAGGCCCAGCTTGATCTCGGCTTCGGAGAGGTCACCCTCTTCCAGGTACTTGTTCATCAGCTCTTCGCTGGCTTCGGCGGCGGCCTCGACCATGCCTTCACGCCACTTCTTGGCTTCTTCCGCCAGATTGGCCGGGATGTCCTGGTACTCGAACTTCATGCCCTGGGACGCCTCGTCCCAGATGATGGCCTTCATCTTGATCAGGTCCACCACACCGGTGAAGTTCTCTTCGGCACCGATCGGGATCACGATCGGCACGGGATTGGCCTTCAGGCGCACCTTCATCTGGTCCACGACCTTGAAGAAGTTGGCACCGGTACGGTCCATCTTGTTAACGAACGCCAGACGCGGCACCTTGTACTTGTTGGCCTGGCGCCAGACGGTTTCCGACTGAGGCTGCACGCCGCCCACGGCGCAGTACACCATGCAGGCGCCGTCCAGCACGCGCATGGAACGCTCCACCTCGATGGTGAAGTCCACGTGGCCGGGAGTGTCGATGATGTTGAAGCGGTGCTCAGGGTAGGACAGGTCCATGCCCTTCCAGAAGCAGGTGGTGGCGGCGGACGTGATCGTGATGCCGCGCTCCTGCTCCTGCTCCATCCAGTCCATGGTGGCGGCGCCGTCGTGCACTTCACCGATCTTGTGGTTCACACCGGTGTAGAACAGGATGCGCTCGGTGGTCGTGGTCTTGCCGGCGTCGATGTGAGCGGAAATACCGATGTTGCGGTAGCGCTCGATGGGCGTTTTGCGTGCCATGATGATCTTTCGTTAGAACGGGTCAGGCCCGCTCGTGGCGGGCCTGCACTCCAGGAACAAGTCGGGTGCTTAGAAGCGGAAGTGGCTGAAGGCCTTGTTGGCCTCGGCCATGCGGTGCACTTCGTCACGGCGCTTCATGGCGCCGCCACGACCTTCGGTGGCCTCGATGATCTCGTTGGCCAGGCGCAGGGCCATGGACTTCTCGCCGCGCTTGCGGGCGGCTTCCTTGATCCAGCGCATGGACAGGGCCAGACGGCGCACCGGGCGCACTTCCACCGGCACCTGGTAGTTGGCACCGCCGACGCGGCGGGACTTCACCTCGACCATGGGCTTCACGTTGTTGATGGCAACCGTGAACAGCTCCAGCGGGTCCTTGCCGGTCTTCTGGCCAATGGTCTCGAGGGCACCATAGATGATGCGCTCGGCGACCGCTTTCTTGCCGCCTTCCATGATCACGTTCATGAACTTGGAGAGCTCGACATTGCCGAATTTAGGATCCGGCAGGATTTCACGTTTAGGGACTTCGCGACGACGCGGCATATTTCACCTCAATTGCTTCAGTTGGCACCCTTTCGGGCACCGCGAGAGCCACTCTGACTCCCACTTACTCGACCCACCCGGACGATTCCGAGCTTGGGGTCACTACGTTCAAACCGCCCGCGTGAGACGACTCGAACACCGACAAATCAAATCAGGCCGATCAGGCCTTCTTCGGACGCTTGGCACCGTACTTGGAACGGGCCTGCTTGCGATCCTTCACGCCCTGCAGGTCCAGGGAACCGCGGACGATGTGGTAACGCACACCCGGCAGGTCCTTGACACGACCGCCGCGCACCAGCACGACAGAGTGTTCCTGCAGGTTGTGGCCTTCACCACCGATGTAGGAAATGACTTCGAAACCGTTGGTCAGGCGCACCTTGGCGACCTTACGCAGAGCGGAGTTCGGCTTCTTGGGCGTCGTGGTGTACACACGGGTGCACACACCGCGACGCTGCGGCGAGTTTTGCATCGCAGGGCTCTTGGACTTGGTCGTTTCGACCTCGCGCCCCTGACGCACGAGCTGGTTAATGGTTGGCATTTAAAACGTCCCTCAACGTTTGAAAAAACGAAAACGTGAAACCCTTCGGAAATTCCGAAAAGCCTTCTAGTGTATCAGGGAGATCCCCGGCCCGCAATGTCGGCATGCGCCAATCCGGCGCCCGGCGTCAACCCGGCACCGGCCTGTGCTACTGGATCCAGAGCCGGAAAGCGTCCCAGGCCCGCCCGAGCAGCCCGGCCTGATCTACTGCATCCAAGGCAAGTAATGGTATTTGCGCAAGCGTGCGCTCACCAATGTAAACCTTCAGGGTGCCGGCCTGCTGGCCTTTGGCCAGCGGCGCCACCAAGGGGTCCGGCCGGACCGCCTGCACGCGCAGCCGGGGCGCGCTTCCTGCCGGCACCGTCACGACGACCGGGCGGGGGCGGCCCAGGCGCGCGTGGGCCGATTGACCCTTCCACACCGCCGGCGACAGGACTGCCTGGTCCGCGTCGAAGAGCTTGACCGCCTCAAACGCGGTATAGCCCCAGTTCAGCAACTTCTGGGTCTCGGTGGCGCGGGCATTTTCGCTGTCGGCGCCCAGCACCACGGCCAGCAGGCGCCGCGCCCCCATCCGGCCCTCGGGGCCCAGATTGGGAAACGGGCGTTGCGCGGTAGCGATCATGCAGTAGCCGGCGGCTTCGGTGTGACCCGTCTTGAGACCGTCCACCGTCGGGTCGCGAAACAGCAGCAGATTGCGATTGCTGTCGTTCGCCGGCGGCGTGCCCTCGTAGCGATATTTCTGGATCGCAAAGTAGCGGGCGTCGTCCGGGAAGTCGCGCAGCAGGCGGGTGGCCAATACGGCCAGGTCGCGCGCCGTACTCTCGTGCCCGGCCTGGGTCAGGCCGGTGGGGTTGAGGAAGCGGCTGGACTTCATGCCCAGCATCTGGGCCTGTTCGTTCATGAGCTGGACGAAACGCTCCACACCGCCGGCCACGCCTTCAGCCAGCGTGATGGCCGCGTCGTTGCCGGACTGCACCAGCAGGCCCTTGATCAGGTCTTCCACCGGCACTTCGCTGCCGGCCTGCAGGAACATGCGTGAACCGGGCTGGCGCTGTGCCAGCGCGCTGACCGGCAGCTTCTGCGTCAGTTCCAGCTTGCCCACCCGCAAGGCATCGAACACCAGGTAGGCCGTCATCAGCTTGGTGAGCGATGCCGGTGGCACCGGCGTGTCCGCATCCTTGACCGCCAGTTCCTGGTCGCTGGTGAGGTCGATCAGCAGATAGGAACGTGCCGCGATTTCCGGCGGTTGCGGCATCGGCTGGGCGCTCGCCCAGCCCGACCAACAGACCGCCAGGGCGCAGAGGACCAGGAACAACCGTTTCATCAGACGGTCCCCGTGAGATGGCGCACCACCAGCCCCTTGAGCAGCGGCAGCTGGCCGTGGAAGAAGTGACTGCCACCAGGCACGACGGTGACCGGCAACACCTGGGGGCGGGCCCAGTCCATCACCGCCGCCAGCGGTACGGTGTCGTCGTGCTCGCCATGGACCACCAGGGCGCGCTCGTGCAGCTCCTGCGGTACGGCGGCCAGCTGGAAGCGGCTGGCGGCGGCGCCGACGAACACCAGCTTCTCGATCTGGTGTGCGGGCCACAGCGATGCGAGTGCCTGGCTCATGACGTAGGACCCGAAGGAAAAACCCGCCAGCGCGAGCGGCCCGTGGGGCGCGCATTGCTGCGCCACGGCCAGAAAGTCCGCGGTCTCGCCACGGCCCTCATCGTGCACACCTTCGGTGGCGCCCACGCCCCGGAAGTTGAAGCGCACCGCCTGCCAGCCGCACTGGACGAAGGCGCGCGCCAGGGTCTGCACCACCTTGTTGTCCATGGTGCCGCCGAACAGCGGATGCGGGTGGGCGATGATGGCCACCCCCCGCGGGCTGACGCCCGCAGCCGGCCCATCCCGCAGGGCTTCGATGCGGCCGGCCGGCCCGCTCAGGGCCAGCCTTTCCGTCTGCGCGTTCATTCAGCGCCCCAGGTGCGGTGGCGTCAGCAGGCGCTCGACCACCTGGCCGTTTTTCAGGTGCGATTCGACGATCTCATCGATGTCGGCCAGGTCGACATAGGAATACCAGACCGCATCGGGATAGACCACCGCCACCGGCCCGCCGGCGCAGCGATCCAGGCAGCCGGCGCGGTTCACGCGCACCTTGCCGGGCCCCGCCAGCCCGGCGGCCTTGACCTGCGACTTGCAGCGCTCGAACGCCGCCTCGGCCTGGTGATTGGCGCAACACGCTTCGCCCGCCGCCCGCTGATTCAGGCAGAAGAAGACATGGCGCTGGTAATAGGAAGAAGGGGGCAAAGCCGCCGGCGCCTGCGCGGCCGCCGACCCGGAAACGGGGTTGATCGTCATGCCGGGATTTTAGGCGCCGCGGGGGGCTCCCGCAGGCGGGTCAGCACATACAGCAGCACGGCGTAGGGCCAGACCCAACCCAGCCATTGCGCCACGCCATGAAAGCGGATGAAGCGGCCCTGCTCCCAGGTCTGCAGGGTCAGGCCGAAGTAGGCGCTCGGCGGCGCCTGGTTGATGATGGCCAGATAGACCCCCAGGGCCAGCAACAGCAAGGCCGCACAGAAACGGCCCGACGTCTGCAGCAGCGCCAGCGAAAGAATGGCTGCCAGCACCAGGCCTGTCTGCACCGGCAGGTTGAACCAGGCCCAGGCATGCGCCGGCCCGTAGGTCAGTGCAAACGACAGAACGGTGGCTCCCAGGCCGGCGGCGAACACCGTCACCACGAACACCGCCCGCCGCGCTGCAGAAGGAATGACGGTGAATCCCAGCAGGCAGGGAATGAGCGCGCCGAGCATCACACAGCTCAGTTCCGCCAGGGGCACGAGCGGCTGCAACTCCACGTCGCGCACCGGCAGCCAGTCAAGAAATGGGGTATCCAGCAGCAGTTCGGCCAGCGTCGCCTCCAGGCGCTCGAACACCTGGCCCAGCCCCAACGGAACGGCGGAGGGGAACAGCAACGCAAACGGCCATACCGCCAGCAGCGCCAGCGCGCCTCGAGATTCCGGCACAAACCAGCGGGCGCGAAAACGAATCCAGCGGTCCAGGGCACCGCGCTTTTCCAGCTGGGTCGCGGCGATGGCCCCCGCCCAGGCGCCGGCGATATTCAGCGCCAGATCCAGGTTGGAGGGCACCCGTGCAGGCAGGTAGCTTTGCAGGGTTTCCATCAGCAAGGACAGCGCGCCGGCGCCCAGGGTCGCCCACCACACGGCAAAGTGGCCTCGTCCGATGCGCATGGCCGTCAGCGCCAGCAGAAAGCCCAGCGGCGCATAGCCCAGGATGTTCGACAGCAGATCGAAGCCGCTCCAGTAGGCCGGCCAGGGCGCCCACAGGAACAGCCAAGGCAGCGGCCCCTGGTCCCGCCAGTCGGCAAACGGGTAGAGGCTGGCGTACACCACCAGCACCGCGTACACCAGACTCAGGGGCCAGGCCGAAGTCTTGTGTGTCGGCATGGCGCGGACGCCTTCAGAAGGGCTTGACCACGACCAGCACGACGGCGGCCAGCAGCAGCAGCACGGGCGCCTCGTTGAACCAGCGGTACCACACATGACCACGCCGGTTCTGGCCCAAGCGGAATTTCTTGAGCAGCGACCAGCAGGCATGGTGATAGCCCAGCACCAGCGCCACCACGACCAGCTTGGCGTGCAGCCAGCCGTTGCCCGGGCCCCTGCCGATGCCATAGCCCAGCCAGAGCCAGAAGCCCAGCACCAGCGCCGGCACCGCCAGCAGCGTCGTGAAACGCATCAGCTTGCCCGCCATCAGCAGCAAGCGCTCACGCTCAGCCACCGAGTCGGCCGGCGCCATGGCCAGATTGACATAGATGCGGGGCAGGTAGAACAGGCCGGCAAACCAGCTGGCCACGAAGACGATGTGGAAGGATTTGACCCAAAGCATGGGGCGAGTTTAGACCCAGACCAGCTCGCGCCGCGGAAAGAGCCTGCACAGCAGGTTTCAGCGCCGGCGGATCTTCCTCAGCCAGCTCATGCGCAGCGGGGGAGGGCCACAAAAAAGCCCCGGCACCGGGCCGGGGCTGAAGCCTCGTTGCTGTCACGCATCAAGGCCCCGCTCAGGGAGGAAAAGCGGGGGATGGCAAGCCACCCGTTATCAAATTTATCAGAAAACAGAGGCACAGGCAAGCCAGAGGTGGAATACCAGGAAGAGGGGAAATGAAACGGGCAAAAAAAAACCCCGGCACAGGGCCGGGGTTGGAAGCCTTTTTTGCTGTCACACATCAAGGCCCCGCTCAGGGAGGAAAAGCGGGGGGCGGCGAACCGCCCGGAGCGAAATCTAACAAAAAGGGGCACCGAATGCAAGCCAGGGGCACCAATGGGGGCCAGCGCTGCATCAATCGCCCCGAAAGCGTGCAAAGTTGGCACGGGGGCGGGGCCGGACTGCGGCCGGCCGGAATCGGGCACAATTTTCCCCATG
>JAJZUZ010000113.1 GCA_021845965.1 Pseudomonadota bacterium
TGGCCCCCTGGCGCGAGAAGCTGTTCGCGCAGATGCACCACAACGCGAGTGCGGCGGCCGAGTTCCTGAACCTGCCGAACAACGCGGTGGTGGAGCTGGGTTCGAAGATCGAGATCTGAGCATCGCCAGTGCGGGGGCGGCGCTGCGCCCCAACCCGGGCTTTGGAAAAGAAAAAACCCGCCGCGGCGGGTTTTTCCGTGCAAGCGGGTACGCTCAGCGCCCCTTGCGCACCTCGCCCACCAGATAGTCCACCACCTGCAGCACATGCTCCATGCCCTTGGCCATGGTGCCGTCGGTGTAGAAGCGGCCGGCCACGCCCATGGCGGGCACGCCCTCCACGTTGTAGGCCGCCGTGAGCTGCGTGGCGCGGGTGGTCTTGGAGGCGACGGAGAAGGAGTTGAAGTTCTCCATGAACTTGGCCTTGTCCACGCCCTGCGCGGCCACCCAGTCAGCCATCGCCTCGGGTTTTTCCAGACGCTTGCGCTCGACGTGGATGGCCTGGAACACCTTGGCGTGCAGCTTCTCGACCAGGCCCATGGCCTCCAGCGCGTAATACAGGCGTTGCTGCGCCTGGAAGTCGCTGCGGAAGGCCACCGGCACGCGGCGGAACACCACGTCCTTGGGCAGGCGCTGGACCCAGGCGGAGAGCAGGGGCTCAAAGGCGTTGCAGTGAGGGCAGTTGTACCAGAAGAACTCGACCACCTCGATCTTGCCGGTCGGGGCTTCCACCGGAGCGGCCTTGGGCAGCGGCTGATATTCCTGGCCGGCCTGGGGCGGGCGGCCCATCACCTGGGCGGGTGTGGTGGTCTGGGCCCAGGCACCAGCGCCGATCAGGGAGCCGCAGGCCAGGGCGAAATCGCGACGTTTCATCTTCATCTTCTCCTTCTTCCGGGATATGAGGGGCGGGGGCAGAAAAAGTTCAGCGCTGCGCCCGCACCAGGGCGGTCTCGTAACCGGCGGCCTCGATCTGGCCTTTCACCTTCTCGGCTTCGTCCTTGTGGTCGTAGGGGCCGACCCGCACGCGGTACACCTGCCGGCCGGATTGTTCCTTGCCAGTCACCTTGGCCTCGACACCGGTGAGCGAGAGCTTGGCGCGCTGGGTCTCGGCATCCTCGGACTTGCCAAAGGCACCCACCTGCACGAAATAGACGAAGGGGTCGGGCGTGCCCGCCTTGGCGCGGGCCAGGTCGCCCAGGGGATCCGCGGAGGCCTTGGCCGGCGGCTGCTTGGCGGCCGGTGCCGGCGCGGCCACAGCCGGTTTGGGCGCCACCTTGGGGGCGGGGGCGGCGGCCGGTTTGCTCTTGTTGTAGAGCGGGGCGTTCGGGTCCCAGTCCTTGTTCTTCTTTTCCTCCGCCGCGTCCTGCTCCGGCGTCCGGTTCTGGCCCTTGTTGACGAAGGGCACCGGCGTCTTGGTCACGTAAAGGGCCACGATCAGCGCCACGGCCAGGCCGATGACGACGCCTATGATCAGGCCCAGGATGGTTCCACCACGTTGCTGTTTCATGACTCGCTCTTGATTGTGCAGTTGGGGCGGCCGCGCGCAAGGCACAGCTTCACATCTTCTCCGGCGCGCTGACGCCCAGCACGGCCAGGCCATTGTGCAGCACCTGGGCCGTGGCGGCCACCAGGGCCAGGCGGGCGCGCTTGAGCGCCTCGTCCTCGACCAGGATGCGCTCGGCGTCGTAGTAGCTGTGGTAGCTGGCGGCCAGCTCGCGCAGATAGAAGGTGACGTCGTGCGGTGCAAAGTCCTGTGCCGCGGCGCTCAGCATCTCCGGGTACCGGGCCAGCTGCAGCATCAGCGCCTGCGCGGCGGGGCTGTCGAGCAAGGACAGGTCGGCGTCCTTCAGCGAGCTGCGCTGGCCGCCATCCTTCTCGCGCCAGGCGTTGATCACCGAGCAGATGCGCGCGTGGGCGTACTGTACGTAGTAGACCGGGTTGTCGTTGTTCTTCTGCACCGCCAGGTCGACATCGAAGGTGTACTCGGTGTCGGGCTTGCGGCTGAGCAGGAAGAAGCGCACCGCGTCCTTGCTGGTCCACTCGATCAGGTCGCGCAGGGTCACGTAGCTGCCGGCGCGTTTGGAGATCTTCACCTCCTGGCCGCCCCGCATCACGCGCACCATGGTGTGCAGCACGTAATCGGGGAAGCCCTGCGGGATGCCCAGGCCCAGGCCCTGCAGGCCGGCGCGCACGCGGGCGATGGTGCCATGGTGGTCCGTGCCCTGGATGTTGACCACCTTGTGGAAGCCGCGCTCCCACTTGGTGATGTGGTAGGCCACGTCCGGCACGAAGTAGGTGTAGGTGCCGTCGCCCTTGCGCATGACGCGGTCCTTGTCGTCGCCGTATTCGGTGGTCCTGAGCCACAGGGCGCCGTCGTGTTCGTAGGTCTTGCCGGCCTCGCGCAGCTTCTGCACCGCGGCGTCGACGCGGCCGCTGGTGTAGAGGCTGGACTCGAGGTAGTAGTTGTCGAACTTGACCTCGAAGGCCTTCAGGTCCAGGTCCTGCTCATGGCGCAGGTAGGCGACGGCGAAGAGGCGCATGCCGTCGAGGTCGTTGACGTCGCCGCTGGCGGTGAACTCGCGGTCGTCGGACTGCACGGTCTTCCTGGCCATGAAGTCGGCCGCGATGTCGGCGATGTAGTCGCCGTTGTAGGCGGCCTCCGGCCACTCGGGGTCACCCGGCTTGAAGCCCCTGGCGCGCAGCTGCACGCTGTTGGCGAGCGTCTGGATCTGCACGCCGGCGTCGTTGTAATAGAACTCGCGACAGACCTCCCAGCCCTGGGTGGCGTAGAGGTTGCAGATGGCGTCGCCGAGCGCGCCCTGGCGGCCATGGCCCACGTGCAGCGGGCCGGTGGGGTTGGCGGAGACGAATTCCACCATCATGCGCTGGCCGTTGGCCGTCTGGTAGCCGTAGCGCGCGCCCTGCGCCAGCACCTCGCGCACCACCTGCTGCTTGGCAGCGGGCTTGAGGCGGATGTTGATGAAGCCGGGGCCGGCAATTTCCACCGCATCGACCCAGGTGGAGAAGGCCGGCGTGGCCAGCAGGGCACTGCGCAGGCTCTCGGCCACCTGGCGCGGAGGCTGCTTCAGGGGCTTGGCCAGCTGCATGGCAGCATTGGTGGCCAGGTCGCCATGGGCCGCCATCTTGGGCGATTCGAAAGCCGCCTTGGCGGCAGAGCCGGGCAGCAACTGCTCCAGCACGATGCCGAGGGTCTGGAGCAGTTCGTTTTTGACAGACAACATGGGAAGGGATTCTACTGAGGCGGCATCTGGCAGGGCTGGCAGCGCAGCGCCTGGGCGTAACCTTTTGTCAGCCGGTTTGCCCGGCCTGCCGTTATGTGCTGGAATCCGCCGCGGGGCTCCACGGAGTCTCTACCCGCCACAACACCGAACGAGGACGCAATATGAAGAAACTGATTCCGCTGCTGGTTCTGGGCCTGTCCCTGACCCTGGGTGCCGCCCACGCCGACGAAAACAAGGCGCCGACCGTCCAGCAGAACAAGATGAGCCTGTGCAACAAGGAAGCCGGCGACAGGAAGGGCGAGGAGCGCAAGGCCTTCATGAAGTCCTGCCTCAGCGGCAAGCCAGCGGCCAGCGCCAAGCAGACCGCTCAGCAGGAGAAGATGAAGACCTGCAACGCCCAGGCCAAGGACAAGAAGGGCGAGGAGCGCAAGAAGTTCATGAGCGAGTGCCTGAAGGCCAAATAAGCCCTGCCGCCCGCGTCACGACCCCCGCAGCGTGGTGCTGGCGGGGGTTTTTCATTGCTGTCGCGCTGGCTCAGTCGCGCCGGCGCCAGAAGTCGGGCTGACTGTAGTGGTGCTTGAGAAAGTCCACCCACAGGCGCACGCGCAGCGGCAGGTGCTTGCGCTGCGGGAACACGGCGTAGATGCCGTTGGGCGGGGCGGCGAATTCCTCCAGCACGGCCACCAGGCGGCCGGCGGCAATCTCCTGCTCCACCTCCCAGGTGCTGCGCCAGGCAATGCCGTAGCCCGCGAGACACCAGTCATGCAGCACCTGGCCGTCGGAGCAGTCCATGGGGCCATGCGGACGCAGGTGAACGACCTCGGCGCCGTCCTCCTTGCCCATGCTGAACGCCCAGCCGCGGGTCTGGGAGGCGTCGCTGGAAAGCACCAGGCAGTCAAAGCGCGAGAGGTCCTGCGGCTGCGCCGGCGTGCCGTGGCGCTTGAGGTATTCGGGTGTTGCCACGCACAGGCGGCGGTTGTCGGCCAGGCGCACGCTCACCAGCGAGGAGTCGGGCATGTCACCCACCCGCACCGCACAGTCATAGCCTTCGCCGGCAATGTCCACGACCCGGTCGCTGAGATTGAGTGAAATCGTCACGTCGGCGTGCAACTCGCGGAACTTGGGCACCAGAGGCGCCACGTGCCGGCGGCCGAAGCCGGCCGGTGCCGTGATCCGCAGGTGTCCGCTGGCCTTGACGCCGCCGGCGGAGACGCTGGCCTCGGCGTTGGCAACGTCGGTGAGCAAGCGCTGACAATCTTCCAGGAAGGCACTGCCTTCATGGGTCAGGCTGATGCGCCGGGTGGTGCGTACCAGCAGCTTCACGCCCAGACGTTCTTCCAGCGCATCCAGCCGCCGGCCCATGATGGCGGGCGCCACGCCCTCGGCCTGCGCGGCCGCCGTCAGGCTGCCACGCGTGGCAACCGAGACGAAGGATTCCATCTGTTTGAGCTTGTCCATGAGGTGATTATGAACCGTACTGTTGTTAATCCGGGACTTTTTGCTCGCATTTCCTGATTTATCGGACAATCAGTATCCAAATTTCAGTCGCGATGGAAAACAGCACCCCACCCAGTGCGCCGCCGGCCGAGTTGCCCTCGCTGTCGGAGGATGCCGTGCAGGTGCGCATGATGCGCGAGCTCTTTGTGCGCACGCGCGAATCGGCGCTGGTGGGCACGTTCCCGGTGCTCCTCATCATCTGGTCGCACTGGAACGCCCAGCCGCGCGCCCAGCTCCTGCTCTGGGCTGCCCTGGCCCTGCTGGTACTGGGCTACCGCATGGGCGTGGCGCACCTCTATATCGGTGCCCAGGCGCAGCTGCAACAGCGTCTGCGCCTGTGGTTCTGGCTCGAATGGCTGGGCTCGATCCTGCTGGCTGCGGTCTGGGTGGCCGGCATCAGCATGATCGGCACCGGCCAGGTGGATGCCCTGTTCTACCTGCGCCTGATCTTCATCGTCGCCCTGGTGTCTTTCGTGCTCAGCGCACTGGGCGTGGAGCTGCGCCTGTACGCCAGCTTCATGCTGACCGCCGTCCTGGGCACGCTGTGGCAGCTGCATGCCCACTATGCGGGCTTCGTGCAGGAATTGCCGATGGTGTATGCCGCCTTCGTAGTCTACGCCCTCATGTTGCTGGTGCGCAGCCGGGGCGAACACCGGCGCACGCTGGAGTGGGTGCGTGCCCGCCTGACGCAGCGCCTCTTGCTGGACCAGCTCAACCAGACCATCCGCCAGGAGCTGCTCATGCACGAAACCTTGCGCATCAAGAGCCTGGAACTGGAGTCCATCAACCGCAAGCTCGGCGAACTGGCGATCCGCGATGGCCTGACCGGCGCCTTCCGCCGTGGCCATATCGAGAATGAGCTGCGCCGTCTCGTCAAGGGGCTGCGGCGCCGGCCGGGCGACCTTTCGGTGCAAATGCTGGACCTGGACTTCTTCAAGCGCGTCAACGACACGCATGGCCATGCTGCGGGCGACGAGGTGCTGCGTCGCGTCGCCGCGGCAGTGCAGGACGCCGTGCGCGGCAGCGACCTGTTCGGACGTTGGGGCGGCGAGGAATTCATCGTGCTGCTGCCCGACACCACCCTGGCGCAGGCGCTGGAAGCTGCGGAGCGCATCCGCCTGGCGGTGCATCGCCTGGAGTTCCGGGGCGAGGAGGGCGCGGTCTTCAACATCACCGTTTCCATCGGCGTGGCGGAGTACGACGGCGATGAAAGCGCCGACACCCTGGCCCAACGTGCCGACAAGGCCCTTTATGCCGCCAAGCGCGCCGGCCGCAACCGCGTCATGGCCTACGAGCCGGGGCAGAGCCAGCTGCAGATGCTGCAATAGGCCGCGCGGCCCGCGGGGCGTTAAGCCTGGCCTAACTCCCCCTTGCCCAAAGGCAAATTGCCGGCTTGCACGCGCTGGCGCATGATCGGCGTTCATGAGCACCGCCACCCCTCCCATCGCGCTGGATACCCTGCGCCACTGGATCGGCCGCACGGAAGCGCGCGACGATCTCATCACCGCCACCCCGGTTGCCGCCCTGTCGGCCACGCTGGACCGCGACGACGCGGCCCCCGCGGCCGGCACCGTGCTGCCGCCGCTGTGGCACTGGCTCTACTTCACGCCGCTTACGCGCCACAGCGAGATCGGCGAGGACGGCCATGCCAAACGCGGCGGCTTCCTGCCGCCCGTGCCGCTGCCGCGGCGCATGTGGGCCGGCGGCCGGCTCGATTTCCTGCAGCCGCTGCGCGTCGGCGAGACGGTCACGCGTGTCTCCACCATCCAGGACGTGACGGTGAAGGAGGGACGCAGCGGCGCGCTGGTCTTTGTCTGCGTGCGCCACGAATTTACCAACGCGCAGGGTCTGGCGCTGAGCGAGGAGCACGACATCGTCTACCGCGATGCTCCGCAGGCGGGTGCGCCGCAACCCGCCCCCACCCCGGCGCCGCGCGACGAGCAGTTTCGCCGCGAGATCGTGCCCGACCCGGTGCTGCTGTTCCGCTACTCGGCACTGACTTTCAACGGCCACCGCATCCACTATGACCGCAGCTACGTCACCGGTGTGGAGGGCTACCCCGGCCTGATCGTGCACGGCCCGCTGATCGCCACCCTGCTCATGGACCTGCTGCGCAGGAACCTGCCCGACGCCACGGTGACGCGCTTTGCCTTCAAGGCCGTGCGCCCCACCTTCGACATCCACCCGTTCACGGTCTGCGGCAAGCGCGAGGGCAACACCGTCACGCTCTGGGGCCGCGACCACGAGGGCTGGCTCACCATGCAGGCCACCGCCGAGATCGCCTGACACGCCCCGTTCGGCCTGAGCCTGTCGAAGGCCTGCAGCGTTTCGACAGGCTCAACGCGAACGGCGGCATTTTTGTACCCGCTCAATCAACCATGCAAACGACCGACAAGTACCAGGACATCCGCGACGCGGTGCGCGCCCTCTGCGCCCAGTTTCCCGACGAATACCACCGCAAGGTGGACGAACGCCGCGCCTACCCGGAGGAATTCGTCGATGCGCTGACCCAGGCCGGCTGGATGGCCGCGCTGATACCGCAGGAATACGGCGGCTCCGGCCTGTCCATGGCCGAGGCCTCGGTCATCATGGAAGAGATCAACCGCTCCGGCGGCAACTCCGGCGCCTGCCACGGCCAGATGTATGTGATGAACGCCATCGTGCGCAGCGGCTCCCAGGCGCAGAAGGAGAAGTTTCTCCCGAAGATTGCCACTGGTGAACTGCGCATCCAGTCCATGGGTGTGACCGAACCCACCACCGGCAGCGATACCACCCAGCTCAAGACCAGCGCCGTCAGGAAAGACGGCCGCTGGGTCATCAACGGCCAGAAGGTCTGGATCTCGCGCATCCAGCACAGCGATCTGATGATCCTGCTGGCGCGCACCACGCCGGTCGATCAGGTCAGGAAGCGCTCCGAGGGCCTGTCGTGCTTCCTGATCGACCTGCACCAGGCCATCGGCCACGGCCTCACGGTGCGTCCCATCCTGAACATGGTCAACCACGAGACCAACGAGCTGTTCTTCGACAATCTGGAAATTCCCGAGGACAGC
>JAJZUZ010000114.1 GCA_021845965.1 Pseudomonadota bacterium
GACAACGAGATCGACCGCGTGCGCCGCGGTCGTAATGCGGTCGTGGAAGAGCTGCAGCGTCTGCAGCAGACGGTGGCCCAGCTGGGGCCGAAGGACGCCTCGCAGGAACTCAAGGCCTTGCTCGACGTGCACCTGATGCTGTTGCAGGATGAGGAAATGGTCGAGGGCGTCAAGCACTGGATCCGCGACCGCCTCTACAACGCTGAATGGGCCCTGACCACCCAGCTCGAGATCATTGCGCGCCAGTTCGACGAGATGGAGGACGCCTACCTGCGCGAACGCAAGGGCGATCTCGAACAGATCACCGAAAAAGTCCTGCGCGCCATGCAAGGCCAGATCGGTACCGGATTGCCGCTGGCCGGTCCGTCGGTGCGCAAGGCCGCAACGGCCGAACTGCAACTCGAGGACACGGATGTTCCGCTTGTGCTCATCGCGCACGAAATCTCGCCCTCCGACATGCTGCAGTTCAAGCAGGGCGTGTTTGCCGGCTTCGTCACCGACGTCGGCGGCAAGACCTCGCACACCGCCATCGTGGCCCGCAGCATGGACATCCCGGCCGTGGTGGGGGCGCGCACGGCCAGCCAGCTGGTGCGCCAGGACGACTGGGTCATCATCGATGGCGACGCCGGCGTGGTCATTGTCGATCCCTCGCCCATCATTCTGGCCGAGTACCACTACAAGCAGCGCCAGCTCGAACTGGAACGCGGCCGCCTGGCCCGCCTGTTGAACACGCCGGCTGTCACGCTGGATGGCGAGAAAGTGGAGTTGCTGGCCAACATTGAAATGCCGGAAGATTCGCTGGTCGCGGTCAAGGCCGGCGCCGTGGGCGTCGGGCTGTTTCGCAGCGAATTTCTTTTCATGGGGCGCCAGGGCCATCTTCCGGACGAAGAGGAGCAGTACCAGGCCTACCGCCGCGCCGTCGACGGCATGGCGGGGTTGCCGGTCACCATCCGTACCGTCGACGTCGGGGCGGACAAACCCATGGACAGCACCTTTGTCGATGGTGCCCATCTGAATCCCGCCCTGGGCCTGCGCGCCATTCGCTGGAGCCTGGCCGACCCTTCCATGTTCCTGACCCAGTTGCGCGCCATCCTGCGCGCGGCGGCGCACGGGCCGGTGAAGATGCTGATCCCGATGCTGGCGCATCTGAGCGAGATCCGCCAGACCGTGGCCCTGGTGGAGCAGGCCCGTGCCGAGCTGGAACGCGAGGGCAAGGCCTACGGCCGGGTGCAGCTGGGTGCCATGATCGAGATCCCGGCCGCGGCGCTGATGCTCAAGACCTTTCTGCGCCATTTCGACTACCTCTCGCTGGGTACCAACGACCTGATCCAGTACACGCTGGCGATCGATCGGGCCGACGAGTCGGTGGCGCATCTGTATGACCCGCTGCATCCGGCCGTGCTGCGGCTGGTGGCCGACACCATTGCCGAATGCCGGACGCAGGGCAAGGAGGTCAGCGTCTGCGGCGAGATGGCTGGCGACACTGGCATGACGCGCCTCTTGCTAGGGTTGGGCCTGCGCAGTTTCTCCATGCACCCGGCGCAGATCCTGGCCGTGAAGCAGGAGGTCCTGCGGGCCGATACGACGCGACTGCAGCCCTGGGCGCAAGCGGTGTTGCAGGCAGATGAGCCCGCGGTGCTTCTGGCGGGCTGATCAGCGCCGCCGCAGCAGGTTGATGCGCATCGGGCGCACGAAATGCGCCCCGTCCGCCGCCATGTGCGGCTCGAAACGCGCACGCACCGCTGCCAGGGTGGCGGCATCGAGCTTGTGCTCGACAAAGGTGACACCGATCATGCGCGCCTCGAACTCCGCAAAATCGCGGTAGTGCACCGGCATCTCGAAGTTCAGCTCCGTCACCTGTTCCCAGGCACCTGAGGCCACCGCCCGGCGCACGGCCGCCAGGGCCGCGGCGCGTACGATTTCCTCGTCATGGAAGAGGCGCATGACCTCGTTCAGCGCGCCGGCAAAGACGGGTTCGGACACGTACAGCAGCCCCTGCGGGCGCAGCACGCGGTGCACCTCGGCCAGCGCCTGGTCCAGCAGGTCCAGGGGCACGTGGTGCAGCGACTTGAGCATCAGCGCCAGGTCGAAGGACTGGTCCCCGAAGGGGATGGCCTGGGCACCGGCGTTGACGAAGCTCAGGCGCTCCTGCGGCTTCTCCCGGTTCTTGGCCATCTGGCGCGCGTCCACTTCCAGCCCGGTCACGGTGCTGCCCGGGTGGCGCTGCAGCAGTTTGCGCGAGAGGTGGGCGGCGCCGCAGCCCAGCTCGATGATGCGCGGGTGCGCCGGCAGGTCGACCAGGGACTGCAGCAGCTCGAGTTCGTCGCTGATCAGGGGCGCGCTCATCGCTTCTGGCTGGCGGCGTGCGCCTGCTGGTCGGCGTGGTAGCTGGAGCGCACCATGGCGCCCACGGCCGCGTGCGTGAAACCCATCTTGTAGGCTTCGGCCTCGAACATCTTGAAAGTGTCCGGGTGCACGTAGCGCTTCACGGGCAGGTGCGAGGTCGACGGCGCCAGGTACTGGCCGATGGTCAGCATCTCGATGTCATGCGCGCGCATGTCGCGCATGACATCCAGGATCTCCTCGTCGGTCTCGCCCAGGCCCACCATCAGACCGCTCTTGGTCGGCACCTGCGGGAACAGGGCCTTGAACTTCTTCAGCAGACCAAGCGAGAACTGGTAGTCGCTACCCGGGCGGGCCTGCTTGTACAGGCGCGGTACCGTTTCCAGGTTGTGGTTCATCACGTCTGGCGGCGCCGCCTTCAGGATCTCCAGCGCGCGGTCGTCGCGACCGCGGAAGTCGGGTACCAGCACCTCGATCTGCGTGCCCGGCGAAAGCTCGCGCGTCTTGCGGATGCACTCGACGAAGTGGCCGGCGCCGCCATCGCGCAGGTCGTCGCGGTCCACGCTGGTGATGACCACGTACTTGAGCTTGAGCGCGGCAATGGTTCTGGCGAGGTTCTCCGGCTCGTTGACGTCCAGCGGATCGGGGCGGCCGTGGCCGACGTCGCAGAAAGGGCAGCGACGGGTGCATTTGTCGCCCATGATCATGAAAGTGGCCGTGCCGTGCCCGAAGCATTCGCCAATGTTGGGGCAGCTGGCTTCCTCGCACACCGTCACCAGCTTGTTGGCGCGCAGGATGTCCTTGATTTCGTAAAAACGGGTGGTGGGTGAACCGGCCTTGACGCGGATCCAGTCGGGCTTCTTCAGCACCTCGCCCTGTTCCACCTTGACCGGGATGCGCGAGAGCTTGGCGGCGGCCTTCTGCTTGGCGGCGGGGTCGTAGGTCTCGACGCTTTGTGCTTCGCGCACGGTGGGATTGGTGCTCATGGCGGGTTCAGGGCTGGAGATGGATCAGGAGCTTGTGGCTCAGGACGTGGGCGACATCCGTCCAGTCGACGGAGACCCCGATTGTAGAAAGGTCCACGGTCTGCAGGCCGGCGTAGCCGCAGGGGTTGATACGCGTGTAGGGTTCCAGGTTCATGGCCACGTTCAGCGCCATGCCGTGGTAGCTGCAGTTGCGGCTGACCTTGATGCCCAGCGCGGCGATCTTGCCCAGGCCGGTGAAGTCCGGTGTGCGGCTCGCGTCCTTCTGCGGCCGCTGCGGCAGCAGCGCGTGCGAGCGTGGATCGTCCAGCCGCACATAGATGCCGGGTGCGCCGGCCACGCGGTGGCCGGTGACGCCGTAGTGCGCCAGGGTGCGGATCACCGCCTCCTCCAGCCGGTAGACGTACTCCTTCACGAAGTAGCCGGCGCGCCGCAGGTCCAGCAGGGGGTAGGCCACCACCTGGCCCGGGCCGTGGTAGGTCACCTGGCCGCCGCGGTTAGTGGCCACGACCGGGATGTCGCCCGGCACCAGTACATGGTCGGCCGCGCCGGCCAGGCCTTGCGTGAAGACCGGCGGGTGTTCGCAGATCCACAGCGTGTCGGGCGTCTCGGCGGTGCGGTTGGCCGTGTACGCCTGCATGGCCTCGTAGGTGGGCGCGTAGTCGACGCGACCCAGCAGACGCACATCCATTGGCATGCTCAGAGCACCACCTTCACCATGGGGTGGGTGGAGAGTGTGCGGTACAGCTCGTCGAGCTGCTCGCGACTGGTGGCCGTGATGGTGATGGTCACGCCCAGGTAGTTGCCGCCCTTGCTCTCGCGCAGCTCGATGCTGGCGGCGTCGAAGGTGGGGTCGAACTGGCGCGCCACGGTGGTCACCGCGTGCACGAAACCCTCCGCCTTGGCACCCATGACCTTGATGGGGAAGCGGCAGGGGTATTCGATCAGCGTGTCGGTGCGGGAGGGGGCTGGGGGCTGGATGCTCATGTGGGGCGGCGCAGGCGGGCCTGCAGCTTGGCGGCCTGGTAGCCGGCGTAGAGTTGGGCGTAGATGGGGCCGGGGCGACCGACGCCGACGGGCTGGTCGTCGATGCGCGTCACCGGCAGCACTTCCTTGGTGGCGGAGGTCAGCAACACCTCGTCAGCGGCGAACACCTCCTCGCGGCTGATGCGGCGCAGATCCATCGCGATGTCGTGGGTGCCGCAGATCTCGTGCAGCAGGGCGTAGCGTATGCCTTCGAGCACCAGGTTGTCCCTGGGCGGGCCGATGAGCACGCCGTCCTTGACGATCCACACATTGCTGGCCGCGGCTTCACTGAGCCAGCCGTCGCGGAACATGATGGTCTCGGCCGCGTTGGCGTCCACGCTGATCTGGCGTGCGAGCACGGCGCCCAGCAGGCTGGTGCTCTTGATGTGGGCCTTCTTCCAGCGGAAGTCCTCGGCCGTCACACAGGCCACGCCCTGCGTCCGCTGTTCGTCGCTGGGCGGCTTGAGCAGGCTGGTCATGGCGAAGACCGTGGGTGTGAGACCCGGCAGCATGGCATGGTCGCGCAGCGCGACGCCGCGCGTGACCTGAAGGTAGACCATCTGGTCCAACTTCTCCGGGTCCGGGGCGCCGACGTCCTGTGCGTAGGTGGCTACCAGGCGCAGCGCGATCTCGCGCCACTGGGCGCGCGTCTGCGGATTGGGGATGCGCAGTTCGGCCAGGCTGCGCTCCAGCCGTGCCATGTGCTGTTCGAAGCGGAACAGGCAGCTGCCATAGACCGGCAGCACCTCATACACCCCGTCGCCGAAGATGAAGCCGCGGTCCATGACGCTGACGCGCGCCTCGGGCAGCACGGTGTACTGGTCGTTCAGATAGCAGGGCAGGCGCGGCAGACTGGCGTCCATGGCGACCTTGTCAGGCCAGGAAGACGATCGCGGCCACGGCCAGCCAGCCGAGCACGAAATTCAGCATGACCAGCTTGGCGATCAGGTTGGCGCGCCGCCCGCCCTGCGCCCAGTCGGCGGCCGCGATGGCGCGCACCATGGGGCGGTAGAGTGCGAAGTAGATGTGGCCGAAGATCAGCATCATCAACGTGCCGATGCCGGCCATGGCATGCCAGCCCACCGGTGCCGCCTGGGCACCGGCGCGGCCGAACATGTAGAAACCGCTGAGCAGCAGCACGGCGATCGCGGCCCAGACGAGCAGGAAGAAGCGCCGCAGCACGGCGGCCAGCAGTGGCAGGCGTTGGGCGGGTGTTTCAACCAGGGGCAGGCTGGGGCGCAGCGCTAACAGCATGAAGGTCATGCCTCCCAGCCAGACCATGGCGCCGGCCAAATGCAGGAATTTGAGCAGGGAATACATATGTAGCGGTTCCTGAGCGTGGAACCGGCCGGGAATCGGGTTCTTGGGCGCTTCCGGCCGGTTTTCCTGTAACGGAAGTCGGATATGCACGGGAAACTACTTACTTTAAACTTATAATGGGCGGCTTTGCAGAAGTTTACGGTTGTCACCCGGGCGAATTCGTGATGTCTGAATCCAGGTCCCCGGCGTTACGGCCCGCTTTTGCAGATGACGCAGATGAGGCGGCGGAAACTGATTTCAAGCCGCTGAGCGCCGAGGAGGCGCATCTGTGGCGCAGTCGCAATCCTGCCCTGTCGCCGTGGCGTGTGGTCGCCTGGCAGGTGGTGGCGGGCGGGCTGGCTGCGCTGGTGGCCTGGCTGCTCAGCGGCCAGGTCGAAATCGCGGCGTCCGTGGCTTATGGCGCCCTGTCGGTCATTGTGCCGGCGGCGATCCTGGCTCGCGGCATGTCGCGGCAGGCTGGTGCGGCGGGAGCTGCGCTGGTGCGGTTTTTTGTGTGGGAACTGGTCAAGATCGTCCTGACGGTAGCGCTGCTGGTGGCGGCGCCCAGGCTGGTTCCGCACCTGAGCTGGTTGGCCCTGCTGGCCGGCTTGTTGGTGGCGATGAAGGTGTACCTGGTGGCCATGTGGCTGCACTCGGCGCGCCGGCAGAGTCCGCGGTAGAGATTTGAATTGACGAACTGGTGAACTATGTCTGCTGAACACGCTGGCGCGCACGCCCCGACGGCTGGAGAGTACATCCAGCACCACCTGCATCACCTGCAGAAGAACTTCAACTTCGAAAACGTCGAGCAGCACAGCATCGTCGATTTCAGCCTCTTCAACTTCGACTCGGTCTTCTTTTCGGTGGTGCTCGGCACGATCGTCTGTTTTGTGCTGTGGCTGGCCGCGCGCAAGGCCACGGCCGGCGTGCCGGGTCGTTTCCAGGCTGCCGTCGAAATCCTGGTCGAGATGGTGGAAAACCAGGCCAAGGGTGTGATCCACAACGCCAAGAGCCGCAAGCTGATCTCCCCGCTGGCGCTGACCGTGTTCCTCTGGATCTTCCTGATGAATGCCATGGACATGCTGCCGGTCGACCTGCTGCCCCAGTTCTGGCATAGCGCCGGCCCCGCGCTGGGTTTCAACAACTACCTGCGTGTCGTGCCCACCGCCGACCTGTCCACGACGCTGGGCCTGTCCACCAGCGTGCTGCTGGTCTGCCTGGTCTACAACATCAAGATCAAGGGCCTGGGTGGCTGGGCCCACGAACTGATTGCTGCGCCCTTTGGTGACCACTGGGCCCTGTATCCGGTCAACTTCCTGATGCAGATGATCGAGTACCTTGCCAAGACCGTGTCGCATGGCATGCGGCTGTTCGGCAACATGTTCGCCGGCGAACTGGTGTTCATGCTGATCGCCCTCATGGGCGGCGGCTGGGCGCTGTCGGCGACGGGTGTGGGTCTGGCCATCGGCCATGTCATCGCGGGTACCGTGTGGACGCTGTTCCACATCCTGGTGATCACGCTGCAGGCATTCATCTTCATGATGCTGACGCTGATCTACACCGGGCAGGCGCACGACGCACACTGATCCCTTTATCTGTTTTCAACCTTTCTTTTTTCACTTCACTTTTAGGAGCTTCTCATGGAAAACATTCTCGGCCTCGTCGCTCTGGCTTGCGGTCTGATCGTTGGTCTCGGCGCCATCGGTGCCTCGATCGGTATCGCCCTGATGGGCGGCAAGTTCCTGGAGTCTTCCGCTCGCCAGCCCGAGCTGATGAACGAACTGCAGACCAAGATGTTCATTCTGGCCGGCCTGATCGACGCCGCCTTCCTGATCGGCGTTGCCATCGCCCTGCTGTTCGCCTTCGCCAACCCCTTCGTTCTGAAGTAATTCAACGGACCCCTTCACGCTAGAGAAGGAATCGAGCCGTGAACATTAATGCAACCCTGTTCCTGCAGGCGGTTGTCTTTGCGATCCTGGTCTGGTTCACGATGAAATTCGTGTGGCCGCCGATCGCCAAGGCACTCGACGAGCGGGCCCAGAAGATCGCCGACGGCCTGGCCGCCGCCGACAAGGCCAAGACCGA
>JAJZUZ010000115.1 GCA_021845965.1 Pseudomonadota bacterium
GCGACGGCAAGCTGCGCCGCAAGGTCTACACACAGATCGAGGCCGAGTGGCAGCGCACCGTGCATGCGCTGACGCTCCTGACCGGCGAGAAGCAGCGCCTGGCCGGCAACGCGGCGCTGCAGCGCTCCATCCGCCACCGCTTCCCCTATATCGACCCGCTGCATCACCTGCAGGTGGAGCTGATGCGGCGTTATCGCGCCGGGCAGGCCGATGATCGCGTGCGCCGCGGCATCCACATCTCGATCAACGGTATCGCGGCCGGCTTGCGCAACACGGGTTGAGGCCAAGACCCAGCGAAAACAAGAAAGCGCCCCGCGGGGCGCTTTCTCTTCTCCCCAGGGGCCTTAGTCCGGCCGATACACGCACTTGTCTCCGATCGCGTGACGCTCCACCGTCACCGCGCACAGCCCCGGGATCTTGGGCTTGAGTTCCTGCCAGATGAAGGTGCAGAGGTTCTCCAGCGTGGGAATGCCCAGGCCGGGCACTTCGTCCAGGAAGTGGTGGTCCAGCTTCTCGCGCAGGGCGTTGACCTCGCGTCGCACAAAGCCCAGGTCCCAGACCATGCCGGTCTCGGGGTTCGGCTCGCCGCGCACCGCGACCTCGGCGTAATAGGTGTGGCCATGCACCCGCTTGCTCCCTTCGGCCTCGATTTCGCGGCGCAGGGTATGGGCGGCGTCGAAGAAGAAACGCTGGCTGATTTCGTGCATTACCTGATCCCAATCATCTTGTGCGACTGCAGGCCCAGCCGCCATTGCGGATGCTGCTGGCAATAGGCAATCGCCTGGGCGGTATTGTCCGCCCGGTCCGGCCCGTCCATGGGCTGCAAGAAGAAATGCTGGAAGTCCAGCCCCGCAAACCGCGCCGGGTCCACACCCGGTTGCGGATAGACCAGCTTGAGTTCACTGCCCCGGGTCAGCACCACCGCGGCCTGGTCCTTGGGGCTGACGCAGACCCAGTCCAGCCCCGGCGGCGCCGGCAACGTGCCGTTGGTCTCCACCGCAATCGTGAAACCGCGCGCGTGCAGGGCCGTGGTCAGGGCCTCGTCCACCTGCAGCAGCGGCTCGCCGCCGGTGAGCACCACGTAGCGTCCCTGCCGGCCCGGTGCGTCCCAGGCCTGCTCGATGGCCTCGGCCAGCGCATCTGCAGTGGCGAACTTGCCACCGCCGGTGCCATCCGTGCCGACGAAATCGGTGTCGCAGAACCGGCACACCGCCGTCGCCCGGTCCTCCTCGCGCCCGCTCCACAGATTGCAGCCCGCAAAGCGGCAGAACACCGCGGCGCGGCCGGACTGGGCACCCTCGCCCTGCAGGGTGTAGAAGATTTCTTTGACGGCGTAGGTCATGGGAAGCTGAGACTGCGGACCCGCGATTTTCGCAGGTCCTGGCGACCGGCGCTGCCGCCTTGCCGCTGGGGTTGGCCAGGCCCGGCCTTCCTGGCAGGCCGCCGGTTGAATGCGCCCGTCAGACCACCACCGGTTCGGGCTCGAGCCGGATGCCGAAGCGCTCGTAGACGCTGGTCTGGATGGCCTTGGCCAGGGTCATGACCTCACCGCCTGTGGCACCGTTATCGCCGCCGCCGCGGTTGACCAGCACCAGGGCCTGTTTCTCATAGACGCCGGCCTGGCCGATGGACTTGCCCTTCCAGCCGCAGGCGTCGATCAGCCAGCCGGCAGCCAGCTTGACGGTGCCGTCGGCCAGTTGGTAGTGCACGATGCCCGGGTCGCGGGCGATGATGTCGGCGCACTGCTCGGGCGTGACCGTCGGGTTCTTGAAGAAGCTGCCGGCGTTGCCGATCACGGCCGGGTCGGGCAGCTTGGCGCGGCGGATCTCGCAGACCCAGTCGTAGATCTGGCGCGCCGTGGGCTCGCGCACGCCGGACTCGGCCAGCCTGCGCTGCAGGTCCAGGTAGCCCAGCTCCGGTTTCCAGGGCTTGGGCAGGCGCAGCCGCACCCGGGTGATGAGGGCCCGCCCCGCCAGGCCCAGGCCGGCCGGGCGGCCGCTGGCCGGATCGGCCGGCGTCGGCGCATGCTTGAAGACGGAATCGCGGTAGGCAAAGCCGCACTGGGCCGCGTCCAGGGTGAACGTCCGGCCGGTCTGCAGGTCGATGGCGTCCAGGGACTCGAAACGGTCCTGCAACTCGACGCCATAGGCGCCGATGTTCTGCACCGGCGCGGCGCCCACGGTACCCGGGATCAGGGCCATGTTCTCCAGGCCGGGCCAGCCCTGCGCCAGCGTCCAGGCGACCACGTCATGCCAGTTCTCGCCACCGCCGGCCTCCACAATCCAGGCTTTGGCCGTCTCCTCGACCAGTCGGCGGCCGAGGATCTCGACTTTCAGCACCACCGGCTTGACGTCGCCGGTGAGCACGATGTTGCTGCCCCCGCCGAGCACGAACTTAGGCGCGGCCGCCAGGGTCGCATCGGCGACGACGGCCTGCACATCGGCCTCGTCCTTGACGCGTATCAGGGTCTGGGCGCGGGCGACGATGCGAAAGGTGTTGTACGGCTGGAGCGGGACGTTTTTCTCGACTAACATTGGCCCTTGGTGGGTCGGAATCAGACCCTGATTCTCTCATTAGCATCCAAAAGCAAGAACTACCGCCATGCCTTCTTTCGACACGGTTTGCGAAGCCGATATGGTCAAGGTGAAAAACGGGGTGGAGAACTCCGCCAAGGAGATCGCCACGCGTTTCGACTTCAAGGGCACCTCGGCCAGCATCGAGATCAAGGACAAGGAGATCACCGTCATCGGCGATGCGGATTTCCAGATCGAGCAGATCCTGGACGTGCTGCGCAACAAGCTGAGCAAGCAGTCGGTGGACGTGCGCTTCCTGGATATCGGCGAGCTGCAGAAGATCGGCGGCGACAAGGTCAAGAAGCTGGTCAAGGTGCGCAACGGCATCGAATCCGAGCTCGCCAAGAAGATCCAGCGCCTGATCAAGGACAGCAAGATCAAGGTCCAGGCCTCCATCCAGGAGGACAAGGTGCGCGTCTCCGGCGCCAAGCGCGACGACCTGCAGGCGGCCATCGCGCTGCTGCGCAAGGAAGTGACCGACGTCCCGCTGGACTTCAACAACTTCCGCGACTGAGCCCTTGCGCATGACGCCCAGGGCTGCCCTGCTCCTGTTGGCCGCCGGCCTGCTTGCCGGCATGGCGCAGGCGCAATCGGTCGTGCTGTCGGGCATCCTGGGGGGCAAGGCCCTGCTGGTGGTGGACGGCGGTCCGCCCCGCAGCGTCGCCGTGGGGCAGAGCCACCAGGGCGTCAAGGTTCTCAGCGTCGAGACCAGCCAAGCCGAAGTCGAGGTCAACGGCACCCGCCAGACGCTGCGCCTGGGGCAGGGCCCGGTCAGCGCCGAGGAGGCCAGTCCCGAAACCGACAGCCAGCGCATCGTGCTGCAGGCCGTGAGCAACGGGCACTTCCTGACGCAGGGCCAGATCAATGGCGGCAGCGTGCGCTTCATGGTCGACACGGGAGCCTCCTTCGTGGCCATCGGTGTGGCCGATGCGCAGCGACTGGGCGTCAATCTCAGGACGGCCCAGCCTGCCGTCATGGGTACGGCCAACGGCGCCACCCAGGCCTGGCGCGTCAAACTCAACTCGGTACGGGTGGGCGACGTCACCGTGCATGAGGTCGACGCCGTCGTCATGCCGGCCCCCATGCCCTACGCCCTGCTGGGCAACAGCTTCCTGACCCGCTTCCAGATGACCCGCACCAACGACCAGCTGGTGCTGCAGCGTCGTTATTAATACATTCGTTGAAAACTCACGGCTGGCACGGTCCGGCGCTTTGAACGCCGCCCCGTCCTCCTGTATCCTTGCATAAACAAGGACGATCTACGCTGTGAGTGTTCAGGACGAAAACGAGTACGAAGACCTGCTGGGCCTGTGGTCGGACCTCGAGGCCGGCTTGGGCATCCTGCTGGGCAGCCCGCTGAGCGTGCAGGAGTTCGAGCAGCGCGTCTGGCAGTACGACCGCTGGATGCAGACCCTGCTGGTGCGCGACGCCGACGTCGGCCTGTACCTGCTGTTCCAGCTGGCCACCAACTCGTCCGCAGGCTACAGCGCCTCGCACTCGCTGGTGTGCGCCGTGCTGTGCCACCTGATCGCCGGCGAACTCAAGCTGGACCCGAAAGAGCGCGACAGCCTCGTGCATGCCGCGCTGACCATGAACATCGCCATGACCGAGCTGCAGGACCAGCTGGCCCTGCAGACGGAAAAGCTCTCCCAACTGCAGCTGGAAGCCATCCGCCTGCACGCGCCCAAGGGCGGCGTCATGCTGTCCAACAGCCTGCACGTCAGCGATCCACTGTGGGTCGAAGTGGTTTCCTCCCACCACGACGAATACACCGAGAAGATCCAGCTGGCCCTGCTGCCGCCGCACAAGCGCCTGGTGCGCATCCTGCACGTGGTCGACCGCTACGCCGCCATGATCTCCCCGCGCAAGTCACGGGAAGGCCGCAGCGCCACGGAATCGGTACGCACCGTCATGACCGGCGCCAACGCCTACAACGACGAGGTGGGCCACGCCCTGGTGCGGGCCGTGGGCCTGTGCCCGCCTGGCACCTACGTGCGCCTGGAAGACAACACCCTGGCGGTGGTGATGCGGCGCAGCAGCCGTCCCAACCTCCCGCACGTGGCCATCGTCACCGGTCCCGACGGCCAGGTGCTGCCGCAGCCGCGCCTGCACAGCACCCTCAATGGCCGCCCTGCCATCCAGGCGGCGCTGGCGACCTCGGTGGTCCGCCTGCGCCTCAATCATCACCTCATCCTGCAACTGGGCGCGCGCGCCGCGCTGCAGCCGGCCTGATCCCGGCCGTGCCCGGGTTCAGGACTTCTTCTGCCCGAGCCTGGACTCGGTCCCGCGCACCAGGCGGCCGATATTCTCGGCGTGACGGTAGATCAGCAGCAGCGACATCAGGCTGACGGCGAACAGCACCTCGCCGTCCATGCGCCAGGCCAGGCCGTCGCCGAAGATGTAGTACACGGGGGCAAACACCGCCGCCACCAGCGCCGCCAGAGAGGAGTAGCGGAAGAAGACGGCGATGAGGATCCAGGTGACCAGCGTGGCCAGGCCCAGCGCCCAGTGCAGGCCCAGCAGCACACCCGCCGCCGTGGCCACGCCCTTGCCGCCCTGGAAGCGGAAGAATACCGGGTACAGATGGCCAAGAAAAGCGCCCAGGGCCACCAGGGCCACCGTGCCGGCCTGCAGGCCGTAGCGCTCGCCGTACCACTGGACCAGGACCACCGGCAGCCAGCCCTTGGCTGCATCGAGCAGCAGCGTGACCACCGCCGCCTTTTTCGAACCCGAACGCAGGACATTGGTGGCCCCCGGGTTCTTGCTGCCATAACTGCGCGGATCGCTCAGGCCCATGACGCGGCTGACGATGACGGCAAACGAGAGCGAACCCACGAGATAGGCCGCGATGGCGGCGATGGCGGGGTAAAGCGATTCCAAGAAAAGTCCTCCTCGATCGGCCCCGGCACCAGCGCCGGACCCGTTATGACTGGGCCCTATTCTGCCAGCGCGCACTGTACGGGCTTGGCCCCCAGCAGCTGCACGCACACCTGGGGATCGATGCCCACCAGATAGCCGCGTCGCCCGCCGTTGATCAGGATGCGCGGCAGGGCCAGGATGGTTTCCTCGACGTACACCGGCATCTGGCGCCGCGTGCCGAACGGCGAGGTGCCGCCCACCAGATAGCCGCTGTGCCGGTTGGCCACCTCGGGTTGGCAGGGTTCCACCGACTTGGCGCCGATCTGCCGCGCCAGGTTCTTGGTGGAGACCTTGCGGTTGCCGTGCATCAGCACCACCAGCGGCCTCGCATCCTGGTCCTGCATGATCAGGGTCTTGACCACCGCATAAGGGTCCCAGCCCAGCACCCGGGCGCTGTGCTGCGCACCGCCGTGCTCCAGGTACTCGTAGGGATGCTCGCTGTAGTCCACCCGGTGCGCCTTCAGCAGCTGGGTGGCGGGGGTTTCGGAGACGTGCTCTTTCCTGGCCATGCGCCGATTTTGCGCCAGCGTGACAGGCCGCCGCCGATCGCGGTGCCACAATCGCGACGCATGACGACCTCCCACGATTCCCCCCTGCGCCACAGCAAGGCCGAAGACGCGCTCGCCCTGCTCTCGGGCACCGCCCTGATCGCGCTGGCGGTGGCCTTGTTCCAGCATGCGCAGCTGCTCAGCGGCGGCACCGCCGGCATCGCCTTCCTGCTGCATTACGGCACCGGCTGGGGCTTCGGGCCGGTGTTCTTCGTGCTCAACCTGCCCTTCTACGTGCTGGCCTGGCGCCGCATGGACCGTGCCTTCCTGCTCAAGACCATGATCGCCGTGGCGCTGCTGTCAGTCCTGAGCGAGCTCACGCCCCACTTCATCGCTTTCGAGTATGTGCAGCCGCTCTACGGCGCCCTGGTCGGCGGCGTCCTGCTCGGCGTGGGCTTTCTGATCCTGTTTCGCCACCGCGCCAGCCTGGGTGGCGTGGGTATCCTGGCCTTCTGGCTGCAGGAGACACGGGGCTGGCGCGCCGGCCACGTGCAAATGACCGTGGATTCGCTCATACTGCTGGCAGCGCTGGCCACCGCGCCGCTGCTGCAGGTCGCCCTGTCGGTGGCTGGCGCTGTGGTGCTGAACCTGACGCTGGCCATCAACCACCGCGCCGGGCGCTACCTGGCCAACTGAAGCCCATCGTCAAGGAGACCCCTGATGAACGCCGTCAACGAGCCCACGACTGCCCTGGTGCGCGCCACGCTGGAGGCGACCCTGAAGCGCCAGCGAGCCGCCTACCTCAATAACCCCGTGCCCGACTACGAGGCCCGCTGCGCCGACCTGCGCAAACTGGAACGCTTCGTGCGCGAGCACCAGGACGCCATCTGCGATGCCATCAACGCCGACTATGGCAACCGCTCACGCCACGAGACGCTGCTGACGGAAGTCATGCCCGTGCTCAAGGGCATCCACCACACACTCAAGCACCTGCGGCGCTGGATGAAGCCGCAGCGCCGCGGCATCGACCGCCTGGCCTTCGGCCTGGCCAGCAACCGCGTGATTCCACAGCCGCTGGGCGTGGTGGGCGTCATCGTGCCGTGGAACTTCCCGCTCAATCTGAGCCTGTTGCCGCTCACCGCCATCTTCGCCGCCGGCAACCGCGCCATGATCAAGATGAGCGAGAACTCGCGCCACCTGAGCCGCCTGCTGATCCAGGAACTGCCGGATTATTTTGGCGATGAGAAGGTGCAGGTCTTCGAGGAAACCGGCGGCGTGGGGGTGGAGTTCTCCAAACTGCCGTTCGATCACCTGCTGTTCACCGGCTCCGGCCAGACCGGCCGGGCGGTGATGGCAGCCGCGGCGCCCAATCTGTGTCCCGTGACGCTGGAACTCGGGGGCAAGTCGCCGGCCATCGTGTGCGAGGACTTCCCGCTGCGCACGGCCGCCGAACGCATCCTCTACGTCAAATACCTCAACGCCGGCCAGATCTGCACCACGGTGGATTACGCCTTCGTGCCGCAACGGCAGGTGAAAGAGTTCGTGCGGCTGGCGCAGGAACTCATGCCGCGGCGCTACCCCGCGCTGGACACCAAGGACTACACCGCCATCATCGATGACATCGCCTACGCGCGGCTGCTGCACGCGCTGGACGACGCCAAGCAG
>JAJZUZ010000116.1 GCA_021845965.1 Pseudomonadota bacterium
TGCGCCGTCGACCACGCCCGGGATGCTGTTGAGCTGGTGGTTCAGGTAGGCCAGCGAGGTCCGCTTGCCGGCGATGTTGACCATGTCGGCGTGGCGGCCCAGCAGCGCGAAGCGGGTTGGGCTGTGCAATTCCAGCACATCGCCGAGCGGAACCACGCCTTCGACATGCCCGCCACGGGCGGCAAAGCGGGGTTCTTCCTCGCTGCCCGTGCAAGCGTGGATCTCGACGCCATCGAAGGTCAACCAGAGCTCGCCCGCCGACGTGTGCCGTGTGGCGATCTGCCCGGTTTCCGTGCTGCCATAGATCTCCAGCAGCGGCGCGCCCAGCGTCTCCTCGGCCTGGCGCGCCAGTTGCGGTGTCAGCGGGGCGGTGGCACTGAGCAGCAGCGATACCGGGGGCACGGCCACCTGCGCCTCCAGCAGCGTGCGCAGGTGAAACGGCGTGGTGACCAGCAGGCGTGGGGCGGGTGTGTCTTGCAGCGCGGCGGCGATGTCGGCCGGGTAGAAGGGATGGCTGGCGTCGATCACGCCCTCGTTGAGCAGCGGCAGCAGCACGGTGGACTCGAAGCCGTACATGTGCTGCGCCGGCACGGTGCCGGTGACGTGGAAGGGCTGGTCCGTGCCCAGCCAGTCGCGCACGCGGCGGCCGGCGCCTTGCGCGTTGCGGACCAGCAGGCCCCAATGCTTGGCGTGCGGCACGGGCTGGCCGGTCGAGCCGGAGGTGAAGACGTGGGCAGCGATCTGATCGTCGTTGATGTCGGGCACCTCGTAGGGGGCGTCGGCAGCGGGGATCGGGCCGCGCTCGTAGCGCAGCTGCGGTAATCCGGCGCTGTCGATGGCCTCGTCCACCACGGCCTGCAGGCCCGGGTACTGGCGGCCCAGCTGCTGCAGCATTTCGGGCGTGCGTGTCGAGGGCAGCAGCAGGGGCTGGCCGCGCAGCAGCGCGGCGCCCAGGACCACGGCGAAGTGGTGGCGTCTCCCGCACAGGTTGAGCACCGGCGCATCCGGGGGCAGCAGGGCGGCCATGTGGCGCACGGCGGCCAGGTAGTCGCGTGCGGTGATGGCGCGTCCCTTGGCCCAGGCCACCGCGGCCTGGGGCGAACGATGCGAGATCAGGGCGGTCATGGTGTGCCTCTCAGGGCTCGGTCGCGCGGGTGGGCGGCTCGTCTGCGGGGGCAGGCTTTTCCCAGTAGAGCTTCACGCTCTGCACGAAGCCCAGGTGCCTGATGCCGCGCAGGCGCCAGCGCCGCACCGCGTACTCCGCGGCAAACATGCCGCCCAGCGTGAGGAAGGAGAGAAAGTTGACGAACCAGGACCAGATTTCCAGCGGGGCGGCCACAAAGAGGGCAATGGACGCCAGCGCCATGACGACGAAATACAGCGTCCAGGCCCAAGTCGCCTGGCGCGTGTAGCGCGCGATCTCGGCGCTGTAGTCGTCGCGGTGGATGCGGCGCGCCAGCTGGGAGATCAGCGGCTCGCGCCCCGGCAGCAGCGTGTGGCCGAACACCACCGCCATCAGGCCCTGCATGCCCACGTTCTGCAACAGGTAGATCAGGTCGTGTCGCAGCAGCAGGACCTCCCAGCCCCAGGTGCTGGCCAGCAGCAGAGCCGCAGCGGCCACCGCCGCCCAGAGCCGTTGGCCGGCACCCAGCAGGCTCAATGGCAGCAGCCCGAAAGGAGCCAAGGCCAGCAGCAGGGTAAATGCCGGCCAGCGTCCGGTGGTCAGCAAGCCGTGCATGAGCACCGGGTAGCCGACCACCACCAGGACCACGGGGATCGCCTTGAGCCACGAACCAGGTTTCATGCAACGCTCGTGCAGCTCGTACCGGCGGAATCAGGCGCGGTGGGCGGCAATGTGGGCGGCCAGGCTGCGCAGGGAGCCGAAGATGTTGGCGTTGTCCGGATCGTCCGAGCGCATCTGGAAGCCGTAGCGCTTGGAGACCGCCAGCGCGATCTCCAGCACGTCGATCGAATCCAGCCCCAGCCCGTCGCCGTAAAGCGGCTCCAGCGGCTTGATCTGCTCCGGGCTGATTTCCAGGTTGAGGGTGGAGACGATGAATTGCGCAACCTCGCGCTCGAAATCGGTCAGGGTGTCGGAAGACGTCATGGTGGAACAGCTGGGATGATCGGGCGCACAGTCGGCCCGGTTGGAGAGAGCCGGGCGAAGGGCGGAACCCGCAATTCTACCGTTCGCCTGAGATAATCCACCCATGTCCGACACTCCGTCCGTCCCGTCCGGGCGCTGGCGTCTGTCGGTCGCGCCCATGCTCGATTGGACCGACCGCCATTGCCGCTATTTCCATCGCCTGCTGAGCCGCAACGCCCTGCTGTACACCGAGATGGTGACCACCGGTGCCTTGCTGCACGGCGATGTCGCGCGCCATCTGCGCTTCAACGCGGAGGAGCATCCGCTGGCGCTGCAGCTCGGCGGCAGCGAGCCGGAGGAGCTGGCGCGCTGCGCCCGCCTGGGCGAACAGTGGGGCTATGACGAAATCAACCTCAACTGCGGCTGCCCCAGCGAGCGCGTGCAGCGCGGGGCCTTTGGTGCCTGCCTGATGGCCGAGCCGCAGCTGGTCGCGGACTGCGTCAAGGCGATGGTGGATGTCGTTGTGGTGCCGGTCACGGTGAAGCACCGCATCGGCATCGACAAGACCGAGAGCTACGAGTTCGTGCGCGATTTCGTCGGCACGGTGGCCGAGGCTGGCTGCAGCACCTTCATCGTGCATGCGCGCAACGCCTGGCTCAAGGGACTCTCGCCGAAGGAGAATCGCGACATCCCGCCGCTGCGTTACGAGCTGGTGCACCGGCTCAAGCGCGAGTTCCCGCAGCTGACCCTTGTGATCAATGGCGGCATCACAACCGATGCGCAGGTGGCCGAACAGCTGCAGCAGCTCGACGGCGTGATGATCGGGCGCGAGGCCTACCACAACCCGTGGTGGCTGGCGTCCTGGGACGAGCGCTTCTACGGGGCGGCCCCATCGACCTTGACCCGCGAATTGGCCGAACAGCAGATGGTGGACTACATGCTGCGCGTCGCGGCCGAAGACGGTACCGGCTGGTACGCGATCGCGCGCCACATGCTGGGCCTGCGCCACGGCCTGCCCGGTGCGCGGCGCTGGCGCCAGGTCTGGAGCGACCACAAGCTCAAGGGCCTGGACCCGCGCGAAGTCATGGCGCTGGCGCATGGCCAGCAGCGGCTGGCCGCCTGAACCGGGTTGCCTGGCCACTCAGGCCGCACATGACTGCGGCGCCGCGAGGTAGCGTTCGAACTCGGCCGCGGGCATGGGGCGGGCGAAGTGGTAGCCCTGGGCTTCGTCGCAGCCGAAGGCGCGCAGCTGCAGCAGCATGTCCGATGTTTCCACGCCCTCGGCGATGGCGCGTACGTCCAGGCTGTGCGCCATCTGGATGATGGCGCGCACGATGGCCGCATCGTCCGGATCGCTGGCCAGGTCGCGGATGAAGCTCTGATCGATCTTGAGCTTGTCGATGTCGAAGCGCTTCAGGTAGGACAGGCTGGAGTAGCCGGTGCCGAAGTCGTCGATGGACAGTTTCACGCCCAGCTGCTTGAGGCGACGCACCGACGCCATGACCTGCTCCACGTTCTGGATCAGGATGGTCTCGGTAAGCTCCAGCTCAAGGTATTCTGGCCTGAGTCCCGAGGCGGCCAGTGCCTGCAGCACGGTCTCCTCCACGCTGCCGCCGCGGAACTGCACGGCCGACAGGTTGACCGCCAGCACCAGCGGCCGCAGCCCGGCGTGCTGCCAGGCTGCGGCCTGCCGACAGGCTTCGTGCAGGACCCACTCGCCGATGGCGACGATCAGACCCGACTCCTCCGCCACCGGGATGAAGCGCCCCGGCGGCACCAGGCCGTACTCGGGATGCTGCCAGCGCAGGAGGGCTTCCGCGCCGATGACCTGCCCCGAGGCCAGGTCGATCTGCGGCTGGTAGTGCAGCACGAACTCGTGCCGTTCCAGCGCGCGGCGCAGGCCGCTGCGCATCAGCAGATGCTCCACCGCCTCGTCGTCCATGGCCTCGTCGAAGAAGCGGTAGGTGTTGCGCCCGGCCTCCTTGGCGCGGTACATGGCCATGTCGGCCTTCTTGCGCAGGGTCTCGAAGTCGTCGCCGTCCTGGGGATACAGCGCCACGCCGATGGACGCCGAGGTGGACAGCTCGTTGCCTTCGCACCGCACCGGCTCCTGTAGCGTCTCCATGATCTTGGTCAGTACGGGCAGGCTGCCTTCGGTGCTGTGCAGGTCGCGCAGGATGAGAACGAATTCGTCGCCGCCCTGGCGGCTGATGGTATCGGTGTCGCGCACGCAGCGCTTGAGGCGCAGCGCCACCTCCTGGAGCAGGACGTCGCCCGCGGCATGGCCCAGCGAGTCGTTGATCTTCTTGAAATTGTCCAGGTCCAGAAACACCAGCGCCAGCGAGGTACCGTTGCGCTCGGCCAGGGCCAGGGCCTGCTGCAGGCGGTCCTGTAGCAGCACGCGGTTGGGCAGGCCGGTGAGCGGGTCGTGGTAGGCCAGGAACTCGATCTTCTGCTCGGCCTGCCGGCGTTCGGTGATATCCGAGCCGGTGCCGCGATAGCCCTGGAAGACACCGTCCTCGAAGATGGGCTTGCCGCTGATGGAGAACCAGTGCAGCTCGCCCGGCTTGGTCTCCATCTGGTACACGAAGTTGCGGAAGGGCGCGTGGTCCTGCAGCGCGCGTTTGTGTTCGGCCCACTGTTCGGGCGTCACACCGACGATGGGCAGTTCCCAGCGGTACTTGCCAAGCGTGCGGCTGGGGTTGAGCTTGGTGTGGATCAGCCCACCGGACATCTCGGTGAAGCGCAAGTCAGCATCCATCTCCCAGAACCAGTCGGATGACATCTCGGACAGGTCGCGGAAGCGTGCCTCCTCCGTGCGCAGGTGTTGTTCGATCGCGCTCCGTTCCGCAATCTCGTTCTGCAGCTGGTTGTTGATGAAGGCCAGTTCCAGCGTGCGTTCCTCGACCCGGCGCTCCAGGTCCATGCGTGCGTCCTCAAGCTCAGCCTCCGCCCGCTTCTGGTCGCTGATGTCCTGCGTGATCCAGATCGCACTGCGGCTGCCGTCAGCGGCCTGCATGGCCTTGGCCAGGTGGCGGCACCAGATCAGCGAGCCGTCCCGGCGCATGTTCTGCCACTCGATGTCGACGCGCTCACCCCGGCCCAGCTGTGGGCCGACCACGGCCCCGAAGCGTCGGTAGTCTTCCTCGTCCTTGAAGAAGACCGTCGTCATTTGTCCCAGCAGACCACCTGCTGGCCAGCCGAGGATGGCCTCCATGCGCGGGTTGCTGTGCATGATCCACCCATCCCGCGTGAACAGGATGCCCACGGAAGCGTTCTCCAGGATGGCCTGCTGGCGCTGCAGCAGTTCCTGCATCTCCTCCCGTGCGCGACGGCGCTCGCTGATGTCCTCGACGATCCAGATCGTGCCCTCGGCCGTGTTGCGCGGGTTGATGGCCTTGGCACGCATCTGGCACCAGATCGTGCTGCCGTCCTGGCGTCGCAGGGGCCATTCGATGTCCACCAGTTCGCCGCGCGCCAGGATCGGGCCCGCCAGCTTGCCGAGCATCGCATAGTCTTCGGGGGAACGGTAAAACACCGAGCCCGGCTGGCCGACCAGTTCCCCATGCGGCCAGCCGCTGATCTCCGACATGCGGGGATTGCAGTGCAACACCTTGCGATCGCGCGTGAACACGATGCCCACCGAGGCGTTCTCAAGAATTGCCTGGTATTCCAGCAGCGTCTGCTGGACGGTTGTCTGTGAAGGAGAGCCTGCCGTCGGAGTCATGGCAGGCAGGATAGTGGAATTGAGAACCGGTCGGCAAGCTATTTGCGGGCGGATTCAGGGACCGTGGTGCAGCGTGAAAAAGTTGGCACCCAGGGCAACGCCGGGCAAGTTCCTGGGGTGTGCCGCGGTCCCGCAACGGATGGTCCGCAGCGCTGCAGGGCCTCGCCCTGGCGACGCCGGTGGCTGTGGTTTGCGTCCTGTAAGCCATCCCGCGTCGGGACGCCGCCCGCCGCCGGAGCCTGCTCAGCCTTCCGTCAGATGGCCGCTTCCAGTCCGTTGTGGAAGTGCTCCAGCATTCGATGCCGGGCCCCATCGGCATCGTGCGCTTGCAGGGCGGCGACGATGGCGCGGTGCTCAGCCAGCGACTCCTCGATGCGCCCGGACTTGAACAGGGAATGGTGCCGGTTGAGCTTCATGACCTTGCGCAGATCCGTCACCATCTGGCTGCGCCAGCGGTTGTCGGCAATCTCCAGCAGGCGCATGTGGAAGTGCTCGTTGATCTCGAAGAAACGTTCGCGATCCGGGGTGCCGGCGGCGGCGCGCTCCAGCTCCTCATGCAGGCCCCGCAACTCCTGCAACTGCGCCGGCGTGGCCCGGCTGGCCACGGTGCTGGCTGCGTCCGATTCGAGCAGTCCCAGCAGGTGGTAGACGTCGGCCATGTCCTTTTCGCTGACTTCGGTCACATAGGCGCCGCGGCGCACCTTCATGGTCACCAGGCCCTCGGCGGCAAGTACCTTGAGGGCTTCCCGCAAGGGCGTCCGGCTGATACCGTATTCCTCGGCGATTTTCAGCTCGTCGATCCAGCTGCCCGGCTCCAGCTCGCGCCTGAAAATGCGCTGGCGCAGCAATTCCGCCACTTCTTCGTAAAGCGCGCGGTGGGAGAGGGAGACGGCAGACATGGTCGCGATTGTAAGCTGGAAAGAATATTTTGCATCAATAATTATGAATGATGTAAACTCGCGACAACCCAACCCAGGGCGCCTGTGTGCGCCCCGATGCGACCCATGAGCTCGAAGAACCCCGAATTCCAGACGGCCAGCCTAGAGGCCTGGCACAAGGCAGCCGCCAAGTCCGCCCCGGGCGGCGACGTCCATGCCCTGAACTGGGTGACGCCGGATGGCATCACCGTCAAGCCGCTGTACACCGCGGCCGACCTGCAAGGCCTGTCGCATGCCGACACGTTGCCGGGCTTCGAGCCCTATCTGCGCGGCCCGCAGGCCACCATGTACGCGGTCCGGCCCTGGACCATCCGGCAGTACGCCGGCTTCTCGACCGCCGAGGAATCCAATGCCTTCTACCGCAAGGCGCTGGCCGCCGGCGGGCAGGGCGTGTCGGTGGCCTTCGACCTCGCGACCCATCGCGGCTACGACAGCGACCACCCGCGTGTCTTCGGTGACGTCGGCAAGGCGGGCGTGGCCATCGACTCGGTGGAGGACATGAAGGTCCTGTTCAACGAGATCCCGCTGGACAAGGTCTCGGTCTCCATGACCATGAACGGCGCCGTGCTGCCCGTGCTGGCCGGCTACGTGGTGGCGGCGGAAGAGCAGGGCGTAAAGCAGGACCAGCTGAGCGGCACCATCCAGAACGACATCCTCAAGGAGTTCATGGTCCGCAACACCTACATCTACCCGCCGCAGCCGAGCATGCGCATCATCGGCGACATCATCGAGTACACGAGCAGGAACATGCCCAAGTTCAACTCGATCTCGATCTCGGGCTACCACATGCAGGAGGCGGGCGCCAACCAGGCGCTGGAGCTGGCCTTCACG
>JAJZUZ010000117.1 GCA_021845965.1 Pseudomonadota bacterium
TCCGATCTTTGATGACCTCCTGCGCACGGCGCTCGATCTCCGGGTTGCCGCGCTGCACGGAGTCGAAGTCCAGCTCCGCCGCGTTGGCGCCAGTCGCCATGGAGCTGGCGGCGCCGCCCCCCATGCCGATGCGCATGCCGGGGCCACCCAGCTGGATCAGCAGCGTGCCGGCGGGGAATTCGATCTTCTTCGTGAGATTGGCATCGATGGAGCCCACGCCGCCGGCGATCATGATGGGCTTGTGATAGCCGCGCAGTACGGTGTCCTGGTCGCTCGCTGCAGCCTGCTCATATTCGCGGAAGTAGCCGGTCAGGTTGGGACGGCCAAACTCGTTGTTGAAGGCCGCGCCACCCAGCGGGCCCTCGATCATGATCTGCAAGGGGCTGGCAATGTGCTCGGGCTTGCCGCCCTGTTCGTCGGACCAGCCACCCCAGAGTTTGGAGACGGTAAAGCCGGTCAGGCCCGCCTTGGGCTCGGAACCGCGGCCCGTCGCGCCCTCGTCGCGGATTTCGCCCCCGGCGCCGGTGGAAGCGCCCGGGAAGGGCGAGATGGCGGTCGGGTGGTTGTGCGTCTCGACCTTCATCAGCACGTGGTGCACGGCCTCGGACTTCTGGTAGCTCGGTGCAGCGCCCGGCCCCATCGGCGCCACGAAGCGCTCCACCTGGCTGCCTTCCATGATCGAGGCGTTGTCCGAATAGGCCACCACCGTGTGCTGCGGGCTGGTCTGGTGCGTGTGGCGGATCATGCCGAACATGCTGCGCTCCTGGCGCACACCGTCGATGGTGAAGTCGGCGTTGAAGATCTTGTGGCGGCAATGCTCGCTGTTGGCCTGGGCGAACATCATCAACTCGACGTCGGTCGGGTTGCGCTTGAGCTCATGGAAGGCCTTGACCAGGTAGTCGATCTCGTCGTCGGCCAGGGCCAGGCCCCACTCCACATTGGCGCGCTCCAGTGCCGCGCGGCCACCGCCCAGGATGTCCACGTGGTCCATGGGCGCCGGGTGCAGCTCGGTGAACAGTCCGGCGGCCTCGGCGCGGCTGGCCAACGCGCTTTCCGTCATGCGGTCATGCAGCAGCGCGGCCACCTGGCCCAGCCGTTCGGCGCCCAGCTCCGCCTTGCCGAGCAGGCCGGACTTGAGCGTGAGCCGGTATTCGACGATGCGCTCCACACGGTGCACGGCCAGGCCGCAGTTGTGGGCGATGTCGGTCGCCTTGGACGCCCAGGGCGACACGGTGCCCAGGCGCGGCGCCACCACCACCAGCGGCCCTTCGGCCGGGCCCTGGTAGGGGTCGCCGTAGCGCAGCAGGGCCGCCAGCTTCTCTTGCTGTTCCGGGCTGGGGGCGCTGTCGGAGGCCACCAGGTGCACGTAACGGGCCGCGATGCCGCTGATCTTGTCGTGGACGGCCTGCAGGCGGGGCAGGAGTTGCTGGACGCGGAAGGGGCTGAGGGCGCTGCCGCCTTCGAAAGAGGAGATATGCAGGGTCACGGGGGTGGCCTTGTGGAAGATGGTGGACGCAGGTCCGGGGGAAGCTGCGATTTTACCCCGACGCCCCCTCCGCCAGCGAGGATGCGGGCCGGATGGGATAATCGCGCCCCATGACGATCACCTACAAAGACGAAGCCGGCATTGCGGGCATGCGCGTGGCCGGCCGGCTGGCGGCCGAAGTGCTGGATTTCCTCGCGCCGCACGTGAAGCCCGGCGTCACCACCAACGAGCTGGACATGCTGGCGCACGGCTACATCGTGGACGTGCAGCAGGCCATTCCTGCCCCGCTGAACTACGCACCCTCGGGCTACAACCCCTACCCCAAGTCCATCTGTACGTCGATCAACCACCAGGTCTGCCACGGCATCCCGAACGACAAGCCGCTCAAGAAGGGCGACATCGTCAACATCGACATCACGGTGATCAAGGATGGCTGGCACGGCGACACCAGCCGCATGTTCATCGTGGGCGACGCCTCCATTGCGGCCAAACGCCTGTGCACCCTGACCTACGAGGCCATGTGGCATGGCATCGAGCAGGTCAAGCCCGGCGCCCGCCTGGGCGATATCGGCTGGGCGATCCAGAAGTTTGCCGAGTCCAACGGTTGTTCGGTGGTGCGCGAGTTCTGCGGCCACGGCATCGGCCTGGGCTTCCATGAGGAGCCGCAGGTGCTGCACTACGGCAAGCCCGGCACCGGCGAAGAGCTCAAGCCCGGCATGACCTTCACCATCGAGCCCATGATCAACGCCGGCAAGCGCGACATCAAGGAGCTGGGCGACGGCTGGACCATCGTCACCAAGGACCACTCCCTCTCGGCGCAATGGGAGCACACCATCCTGGTCACCCCGACCGGCTACGAGGTGCTTACGCTGTCGGCCGGCAGCCCTCCGACGCCCGCTTTCGTGAAGGCAGCCACCGCCCTGGCCTGATTCCTGCTTGGGTCTTGTGATGGACAGCACCCAGACCCTGCGCGACCACTACCGCGCCCGCAAGACCGAACTGCTGCAGGCCGTCAGTGCCGGCGGCCCCTCCACCCGCGGCGTGCGGGCGCTGCTGCACCAGCTCGCCCGCCTGGCCGACGAGACGCTCACCACGCTGTGGCGCCAGGCGGACTTCAGTCCCGCCATCGCGCTGGTGGCCGTCGGCGGCTTCGGCCGCGGCGAACTGTTCCCCTACTCCGACATCGACGTGCTGCTGCTGCTGCCGGCGCACCTGTCGCCGGACCAGGATCCGGTCCTGCGCGAGCGCATCGAGACCTTCATCAGCAGCTGCTGGGACGCCGGCCTGGAGATTGGCTCCAGCGTGCGCAGCGTGGACGACTGCCTGGCCGAAGCGGCCAAGGACGTGACGGTACAGACCGCACTGCTGGAGTCCCGCCTCATCACGGGCCACGTCGAGCTGTTCAAGCAGCTGCGCTGGCAATTCCGCCGGGCCATGGACCCGCGTGCCTTCTTCCTGGCCAAGACGCTGGAGCTGCAGCAGCGCCACAGCCGCTACGAGGACACGCCCTACGCGCTGGAGCCCAACTGCAAGGAGTCACCCGGCGGCCTGCGCGACCTGCAGATCATTCTCTGGGTGGCGCGCGCGGCCGGCTATGGCAAGAGCTGGGACGAGCTGGCGCGCAACGGCCTGGCCACCCCGTTCGAGGTGCGCCAGATCAAGCGCAACGAGGCCATGCTGCAGCTCATCCGCCTGCGCCTGCACCAGGTGGCGGGCCGGCGCGAGGACCGGCTGGTGTTCGACCTGCAGACTGCCGTCGCCGCCACCTTCGGCTACCGCTCGGACACCAGCGAGGTGAAAACCAAGGTGCGCGCCAGCGAGGCGCTGATGCGCCACTACTACTGGGCGGCCAAGGCCGTGTCGCAGCTCAACCAGATCCTGCTGCTCAACATCGAGGAGCGGCTCAACCCGGCCACGCAGGCACCGCGCCCCATCAACGCGCACTTCCTCGACAAGGCCGGCCTGATCGAAGTCGCCAGTGACGACCTCTACCAGCGCGAGCCGCACGCCATCCTGGAAACCTTTCTGGTCTACCAGACCACCGAAGGCGCCAAGGGCCTCTCGGCACGCACGCTGCGGGCCTTGTACAACGCGCGCGGCCTGATGACGGGCAAGTTCCGCCAGGACCCGGCCAACCGCGCCACCTTCATGCGCATCCTGCAGCAACCGCGCGGCATCACGCACGCCATGCGGCTGATGAACCAGACCTCGGTGCTGGGCCGTTACCTGTGGCCCTTCCGCCGCATCGTCGGCCAGATGCAGCACGACCTGTTCCACGTCTACACGGTGGACCAGCACATCCTGATGGTGCTGCGCAATGTGCGCCGCTTCTTCATGGCCGAGCACGCGCATGAATACCCCTTCTGCTCGCAGCTGGCGGCGGGCTGGGACCAGCCCTGGATCCTCTACACCGCCGCCCTGTTCCACGACATCGCCAAGGGCCGCGGCGGCGACCATTCCGACCTGGGGTCGGAAGAAGTACGCCGTTTCGCGCGCCAGCATGGGCTGGAGCGCGAGGACGCCAGGCTGATCGAGTTCCTGGTCAGGGAGCACCTGACCATGAGCCGCGTGGCGCAGAAGTCCGACCTGAGCGACCCGGACGTCATCGCCGCCTTCGCGAAGCAGGTGGGCAACGAGCGCTACCTCACGGCCCTGTACCTGCTGACGGTGGCCGACATCCGCGGCACCAGTCCCAAGGTCTGGAACGCCTGGAAGGGCAAGCTGCTCGAGGACCTGTACCGCTACACCCTGCGGGCGCTGGGCGGCCTGGCCCCTTCGCCCGACGCGGCGGTGGAGGCGCAGAAACGCGAGGCCCTGGTCAAGCTGGCCCTGCACAGCCTGCCGCACGAGGCCCACAAGAAACTGTGGGACACGCTGGACGTGAGCTACTTCATGCGCCATGACGCAGACGAGATCGCCTGGCACACGCGCCAGATCTCGCGCCACGTCGGCAGCGCGACACCGATCGTGCGCGCGCGCCGCTCGCCCGTCGGTGAAGGTTTGCAGGTGCTGGTCTACGCCAAGGACCAGCCCGACCTGTTTGCCCGCATCTGCGGCTATTTCGACCACGGTGGCTTCAGCATCCTGGACGCCCGCATCCACACCGCCCGCAACGGCTATGCGCTGGACACCTTTCAGGTCGTCACCCCGGGCCTGACCGAGCATTTCCGCGAACTGACCAGCATGGTCGAGGTGGAACTGGCGCGCGCCATCGCCGCCGCCGGCCCGCTGCCCGAGCCCAGCCGCGGGCGCCTGTCGCGCCGCGTCAAGAGTTTTCCCTTCGCACCGCGCGTCAGCCTCAAGCCGGACGAGAAGGCGCAGCGCTGGCTGCTCGACATCACGGCCAGCGACCAGCCCGGCCTGCTCTACAAGGTGGCGCGGGTGCTGGCACGGCACCAGATCAACCTGCAGCTGGCCAAGATCAACACGCTGGGCGAGCGCGTGGACGACATGTTCCTCATCGACGGCGCCGCACTGCAGAACAACCGCGCGCAGCTGGCGATCGAGACGGAGCTGGTCGAGGTGCTGGGATCCTGAGGCGGCTCAGGGCCTGCTCGTGTCAATCATCCTGCGCCGCGTCTAGGCCGGGAAACAGCACCTCGGTGTAGCCGAACTGGGTGAAGTCGCGCATGCGCATGGGGTAGAGCTTTCCGATCAGGTGGTCGCACTCGTGCTGCACCACCCGTGCATGGAAGCCTTCCACGGTGCGGTCGATCGGGTCGCCGAACTGGTCGAAGCCCGTGTAGCGGATGCGCCGCCAGCGCGGCACCAGGCCACGCAGGCCGGGCACCGACAGGCACCCCTCCCAGCCCGCCTCCTCTTCGTCGCCCAGCGGTGTGATCACCGGGTTGCACAGCACGGTGCGCGGCACGATGGGCGCGTCCGGATAGCGCGGGTTGGGCGCGCCGCTGCCGAAGATCACCACCTGCAGGTCCACGCCGATCTGCGGCGCCGCCAGGCCCGCGCCGTTGGCGGCGATCATGGTGTCGATGAGATCGCTCACCAGCAGGTGCAGCGCATCCGTGTCAAAGTGCACGACCGGCTGCGCCACGCGCAGCAGGCGCGGATCACCCATGCGTAGAATCTGTCGAACGCCCATAAAACCTGCTGGCCATGAAGAAAGTCCTGATTATTGACGACCATGCGATGACGCGGGACCTGATCAAGTGGGCGCTGAGCGAATCCGGCTTCAAGCTGCATGAAGCCTCCAATGGCGACAATGGCCTGCAACTGGCCAAGCAGCTGCGGCCGGACCTGGTCCTGCTGGACGTCATGATGCCGGGTGGCTTGGATGGCTATGCCGTCTGCCAGCAGCTGCGCGCCTCCGACATGCTGTCCACCGTGAAGATCATCCTGCTCTCGGCCAACGACGCCGAGGAGGACATGAAACGCGGCCAGGAAGCCGGCGCCAACGCCTACCTGGTCAAGCCCTTCAAGCCGGCCACGCTGCGCGGCCTGGTGGGCAAGCTGCTGGAAGCCTAGGGGCCGCGCGGAGTACAGCGATGTCCGGCTCGCCACCTCCCAGGGCCCAGACGCTCGCGGCGCCCCTGTCGGCGCTGCTGCGCTGGTTCTACCTGGGCCTGGCGCTGCTCTTCCTGCTGCTGGGTGTGATCGGCATCTTCCTTCCGGTGCTGCCCACCACGCCGTTCATCCTGCTGGCCGCCTGGGCGGCGGCGCGCGGCTCGCCGCGACTGCTGAACTGGCTGGAGAACCACACCGCCTTCGGCCCGATGATCATCGACTGGCGGCGCGGCGGCGTGGTGCGCCGACGCTCCAAATGGGTCGCCACCCTGGTGATGGGCGCCACCACCGTCTACCTGCTGCTCAGCCCGCTGCCGCGCTGGCCCGTCATCGGCGCGATTGCCAGCATGACGGCCGTTTCCATCTGGCTCTGGCGCCGCCCCGAACGCCAGGCCGACGAGGACCCGGCGCCGCCCGGACCGGCGCAACACCCCTAGGCGCCGGCCCGGTCCTCGCGACCGTACGGCTACGAGAGGCGGAAGGTAGCCACGATACCGGCGAGCCGCTGGGCCTGGTCCTTGAGGCTCTCGGCCGCGGCCGTGGACTGTTCCACCAGCGCCGCATTCTGCTGCGTCATCTGGTCAAGCTCGCTGACGGCCTGGTTCATCTTGCCGATGCCCTGGTTCTGCTCCGCCGACGCCTGGCTGATGCCGGCAATCATGTCGGTCACGCGCTGGATGCTGGCGACGATGTCGTTCATGGTGCTGCCGGCCTCCTGCACCAGGCGCGCGCCGTTGCCCACCTTGTCCACGCTGGCATCGATCAGGGCCTTGATCTCGCGCGCCGCCTCGGCCGAGCGCTGCGCCAGGCTGCGCACCTCGGCCGCCACCACGGCAAAGCCGCGGCCCTGCTCGCCGGCACGCGCGGCTTCCACCGCGGCATTGAGCGCCAGGATGTTGGTCTGGAAGGCAATGCCATCGATCACGCTGATGATGCTGGCAATCTGGCCTGAGCTCCGGTTGATCTCGTCCATGGTGGCGACCACCTGCGACACCACCTCGCCGCCACGGCGGGCCACCTGGGTCGAGGACGTGGCCAGTTCACTGGCGGTACGCGCCGCTTCCGCGGAATGCCGCACGGTGCCGGTGAGCTGGCCCATGGACGAAGCGGTCTCCTGCAGGTTGCTGGCGGCCTGTTCGGTGCGCTGCGACAGGTCGGCATTGCCGCTGGCCACTTCGCGACTGGCATGGCTGATCTGCTCCGTGGCCTGGCCGATTTCGCCGAAGGCTGCGCGCAGCTTCTGCTGCATCTGCGCCAGGCGCCGCAGCATGGAGCCGATCTCGTCGCGGCGCTCGCTCTCGAACGCATGGC
>JAJZUZ010000118.1:0-1327 GCA_021845965.1 Pseudomonadota bacterium
GCGTTCGAGGACGACTCCCTGAGCTGGCAGGACGCGATCGACAGCTGGGACATGCCGGCTGACCATCTTGCGCGCGTGAGCCTGGACAACCTGCGCGAAGTGCACCGCATGTTGTCCGAAGGTATCGTGGCGGCCAATCGTGAGTTGGCACGCATCGCCAGGCCGGACAATCTCGAAAGCTCAGAGGTCCGCGCCGTGCGCGACCAGTTGGCCGCGCTGCAGGCACAGCGCGCCAGGCTTGATGCTGTCATCGAAGACCATGTGAAGGCCCTCAAGGCGCGGCAGCGCGCCGAGGCCCGCGCAGCTGCGACGGAGGCCGCCAGCCAGGGGCAGGGCGGGCTGGTCAAGGTTCGCCATCCGAACCGCGATTTCTTCCTGGCCGACCTGTTCGACTACGCATTGAAGGATGACGGCGCAAGCATGGAAGCGCCGATCTTCACTCTGGCAACCAAGCCAGACCTGAGCATTTGGGAGTGGAGCAGCAAGGACGGCAACAAGTCTGTGCGTGTCATGCCTTCCGTGCTCGGACGCGCCACCATGCACGATAAGGACATCCTGATCTACTGCTGTTCGCAAATGGTCGCAGGCTTAGACCGGGGCCGCGAGGATGCGATAAACCGCACTGTGCGCTTCACGGTCTACGACTACTTGGTGACCACCAATCGAGGAGTTGGCGGCGACGACTATCGTCGCCTGCAGGAATCTTTCGACCGCCTCGCCGGCACACGCATCAAGACGGACATCAGAACTGGCGGCCAGCGCGTGACTGACAATTTCGGCATTCTTGATCGCGTCAGGATCGTGGAGAAGTCGCAAGACGATGAACGCATGATCGCCGTCGATGTGACCCTCTCCGAGTGGCTTTATAACGCCGTCCAGGCGCTGGAAGTCCTGACCATCCATCCCGACTATTTCCGGCTTCGCAAGCCCTTGGCGCGACGGCTCTACGAGCTGGCCCGCAAGCACTGCGGTCACCAGGCGCAATGGAAGATCGGCCTTGAGCTGCTGCAGGCCAAGGCCGGCAGCAAATCGACCCTCAAGGAATTCCGGCGGGCCGTGCGCGCCATCGAGGCCGACAACAGCCTGCCAGAGTACCGTCTCGTCCTCAACGACGACGACACCGTGACGTTTCACGCCAGGGACACCAAGCGCTTGCTGGCCAGCCTTGCCAAGCGACTGTGATCGACACCCAATCGGAGGCGTGTACACGCCCCTATCGGTGTTTCACCCACCGCTGCCGGGCATTCGTCATTTCACCCACCGCAAGCACGGTGTTTCACCCACCGAAGAGGCCGCGCCTGTGGATGGACACGGTGTTTCACCCACC
>JAJZUZ010000118.1:1427-7306 GCA_021845965.1 Pseudomonadota bacterium
CTGTGGATGGACACGGTGTTTCACCCACCGCAGGCACGGTGTTTCACCCACCGGACCACCCCGCAGAGCCAGCAACGGCGCGGGTTTGCGAAACCGTAACGCGCGCGCGCGGTTCTTTAACTTATAAAATCTTTAACGCACCGCGCCGACCCTCCCCTGTGGAAAACTCAACCGGCAGCGGCGCACGAAAGGCCGCACCGCCTCTTGGGGCTTCGCCCCGCCGGCTCGACGCCTTCGGCGTCCCACCCACCCGGCATCCCCAGGGGCTACGCCCCTCGGCCTTCGGCCTCACCCCTAAATCGTGCCCCCCAGAGGGGGGCGACCTGGCCCCCCCAGGGCGGTACGCCACCGTCTTTGCCTTGGAGTGCCCGCGCCGCAGGCTCCTGGCCTTTGAAAAAGCGAGCTTGCAGGGGGGTGGTCTGCCGCCGTCAGCGCAAAGATCGAGCGACAGCGGCACACGGACGGCCGCAGGGTTGACGCCAAGAAGAAGGGCAGGGCGGCTACCTGGCCGCAGCGGCGAGTTATCCACGTGTAAACACTCAAATCCGTGCGCGTGTACACGCGCTGATCGGAGTGGATCGACAGCCTAGGCCAGCGGCCACCACCCAGGACGGCCCCGCAGAGGCCATCAGAAGGCCGCCAGCGCGTTTTCCGCGCTCGACACGCCCAAACCCACCACCGACCTTTTGCGCGGCCTCTACGGCCTTTGTAGTGCGTCCTGGCGCTTGCCCGTGCGCGCCAACCTGGCCGCAAGCGGCGGGCCGGGCCTTGATCCGTCCGCCGGGCTTGCGCTTTTCCATATCGTAGCGTATCATATCAATCATATCGTACCGTATCATAACGGAAAGGAGTCAACATCATGGGACGCGAAGCCACCATTACCCCCGAGCAGGTCAGCGCCGTCGCCGACGCCCTCAAGGCTGAAGGCATCGCCCCCACGCTGCGCGCCGTGCGCGAGCGCCTGGGCACCGGCAGCATGGGCACCATCAACAAGCTGTTGCAGCAGTGGAAGGCCGGCCAGGAGCGCCAGGCCGCCGCCGCGCTGGTCCTGCCGCCGGCCCTGCAACGCGCCGTCCTGGATTTCATGGCGGCCGAGCTGGCCGCTGCACGTGCGCCGCTGGAAGCCGACCTGGCCGAGCAGCAACAGGCCGCCGCCGATCTGGCCGCCGAGAACGAGCGTCAGACCGCCGCCATCGATGACCTGACCGCGCAGCTCGACCAGCTGGCTGCCGAGAAGGCGACCGCCGAAGGCCGCGCCGAGCAGCTGGCCGCCGACCTGGCCGGCTCGAAAGAGGATGCCGCGCGCGAGCGCCAGGCGGCCGAAGCTGCCCGCACCGAACTGGCGAAAGCCGTCCTGCGCCTTGAGGCGATGCCGCGGCTGGAAGCCGACCTGGCCGCGATCCGCGCCGAGCTGGCGGCCGAGCGTCAGGCGCGCATCGACGCCGAGCAGCAGGCGGCCGTCCTGACTGCGCAGAAAACCAACCTGGAAGGCCGGCTGGTGGATGCCAAGAAGGAAGCCGAGCGCATCGGCGCGCAGTTGGAGAAGGTGCAGGCTCGCGCCGAGCAGTTGGCCGACAAGTTGGCCGAGGCTCACACGGCACAGCCTATCGAAACGCCCACCGGCGAACGCCCGAAGGCCAGCGGCGGCACGAGCAGACGGCGGTAAACACTGCCCCCCCTTCCTTTGGCGTCAATCTGCAGTGCGCGCGTAGTGCATGTGTAGTGCTGCCGTAGTGTTCGTGCAGTGGTGGCGTAGTGTTTGTGCCGTGCAAGTGCCGCTTTCGTGCAGTGGCGGCGCATCCCCGACAGCGTTCCGCCGGGTTGACCGGCCGGGGCGAGCACCAGGCCACCCGGAAATCAGCTCGACGGACTGGCTTCAGACCCCAAACCGTCAGAAAAGACCCGAAAATCAAACTTAGTGGAACATAAAGAGGCGCTGCCAGCGCAGCGTGTTTTTGTCGGTTTCTGTTGTATTGGCAGTATGTTGCATGTCTGCCAGCAACGTGCCAGAATGCCGAAATGGCAGCTCTTAAGCTGCCGCCACTTCGATGGATTGGAGGGCTGCAAAGTGAGTTCGAAACCGACGAAACAGGACCGCGTGACGGTCCGCTTTGATGCCGAGACGCTCAGCCTGCTGGAAGCGATGGCGGCGGACAGGGGCATGCCCGTTGCGGGCGTGGTTCGATCCGCGTGCGATCTGTACCTGAAGGACCAGAAGCTGGGGGCCGAGCTGGAGGGGGTGGAAGGCCGTTTGGCTGCTTCCATTCTCAGGACGCAGAACGAGATGGAGGCGATGGGTAAGCGCTTGTCCAAAGCCGTTTACAGGACCAGCGAAGATGCGCAACTGACAATTGCCCTCTTCGACCAGTTGGCGAAGTTCTTCTTCTTCTCGACGCCGGAAGTCATCGACCGAGATGGTGCGGCCGCGCTTGGCAACAAGCGCTATGCGAACTTCCTGGCCGAGCTACACCATGCCTTCTACACGCGACGGCGAAAGGCAGCACTTGCCGAAAAGCTGGAATCGATGGAAGGGCGTGCGGAGAGCGACGAAAGCGAGGCGGATGGACCCGAGTGGTTCGTGGCGGACGACGATGACCGGGCCGAAGCCGTCGCGCTTGCATCACAGGACGAACCGCCAGGCATTTGGCTTGCCGTTCCCTTTGCGGAACGCGACGCTGCGAAGATGGCCGGCGCGAAGTGGGACAAAGAGGCGAAAGCCTGGTTCGCGCCGGCCGGCTTGGACATGACCGAGCTGCAACGCTGGCTGCCAGCGGGGACCTGACGCAGCCTTTGTGTCGGATTGCTGTCGTGTTGCTGGCGTGTTCCACCACGCACCGCCCCGGCATCCTTCCCATGTCGCTACCACTTGGAGAATGTGATGCCTGAACAAGCCCAACAACCCCGCCTGCTGACCCCTGACGAGCTTGCCGCCTTCGTGAAGCTCTACCGGCAACTGCGTCAATGGTCACAGGAGCAGCTGGCCGACATTTCCGGCCTAAGCGCCAGAACCATTCAGCGGGTCGAACGCGGCGACCCGTCCGACCTCGATACGCGGCGCGCCATTGCCAGGGCCTTCGAGTTTGAGGACATCGACGTACTGAACAAGCCGTACAGCATCCCGACAGATGAAGAACTGGCGGCCGAAAAGGAGAAATTCGAGCGCGAGCATGTCACGCTCGAAGCCTTGCCGCTGACCACCGGCAAGCAACTCGCCCAGCTGGTGGAGACAACCAGCATGGACATGTCCACGCCAGCATTCGAGATGGGCAGGGAAGCCGACGAAGAGTTCGCGGCGCTGATCGACTACTTCCGGGACTACCGCGACTGCGCGGACTTGTATTCCGAAGTGCAAAAGTTCGAGGTGTACGACGAGCTGCAGGGTCATGTTGACGGCCTCAAGGCGCTCGGCGTGTCCCTCTGCTACTCGACGCGCAAGCTGCAGGTGAAGGTCAATGATGATCCGGCGGTGAAGCCGCTGCCGACAACGGCGCTCTACGTGATTGCCTTCCCGCTGGGCAAGGAGCCGAAGACCTTCGCCACACCGCGCGCGGTTGGCATAGGGCGATAAGCAAAAGGGCCAGGGGATACCTGGCCCTACCATTGCGCCGTAGCGTCGCGGCCGCCTATTGCTCGGCGATTTCTACCGAAACCCGAACCCTGTATTGCTTGGCGCTGTTGCGGGGAAGTGCCGCCGTGAGCCTGGCGAGAAGTTCCGCCGGCTTGGTGGTCGTGCTGGTCGAGCACAGCAATTCGTCCCCGGCGCAGAAGCCCCTGGCTGTCCCGGATACAGCGCTGGACCGCTGCGGCGTGGCCTCGGCGAGTACCCCGGCATTGGAAAGATCGGGGCCGAATACGACTGGCGAGGGTGCTGGCGCAGCCTCGTGCTGGCCCGCCTCATGGAGTCGATTCTTGAATAGGCCGGCGACGAGAAGGCCCACCAGGGCCAGCGTCACCACGCCCGCCATGATCGGCGACCGACGCCATTGTCGTTGGTGCATCATCGTTTCCATCATTCCTCCTTATTCGCAACCAGATGGCTGGCGAGTTTCCTCTTGGAAGCGCCGCCGCGCGGCCGGCAACGTGATTGCCACAACCGCCGCCGTGAGCGCGAGCGCCGAGCGCCACGGAGCGAGAAACAGGGCCACGACCAACGTGATGAATGTGGATGCGCCGTAGATGCTGACGAAGCGAAGAATCGGCTTCATACGTCATCCCCGTGGTGCGTCTGGATCGAGGCCCCCGCCGCACTACCTTCCGCGCGCTGGGCTTGTTCAAGCGCCCTTGTAGCCGCCGAGAGCATTTGCGATGTCGCGCTGGGGCTTTGCTGCGGCGTGGGCGTGTCGGGTGATGGCGCAGAGTTTGGGCCGCCAATGGACCCGCCCGATGGTGCTGGCGGGGCCTGGCGGCTGGCCGTTGCTGGCGCGCTGGCGGGCGCGGAAGTCGATGCGGCCGAGCTGGCCGGCGCAGGCGCGGAAGTTGATGCACCGGCAGGCTGCGCGGCCGGCGTCGATGCGGGCGCAGGGGTCGATGCGGAGCCGGTAGAAGAGCTGGCTGGTGAGGCCGGCGGGGCGAAGCGACCAGGCGCCGGCGCAGCCGGCGCACTCGGCGCAGAACCCGCGTTGCGGGCGGCCAGCGCCGCGCCGATGTCACCGCTCAAATCGAGCGTGGAAGACGCCGGAGCCGAAGGGGTCGCCGTTCCGGCGCTAGGCGTTGCCGCCGGGGCGGCGGGAGTTGCGCGGGTCGCCGCGCCGCCGCTTGCGGCAGTGCTGGACGAAGCCGGCGCAGCCGCGCCCGTTGCCGTTGCCGCCGGGGCGGCGGGTTGCGCACCCGGCACCGTAGCCGCCGACACGCTCGATGCCGCATTCGCTTCGCGGATACCGGCAGTCTTGTTGTCGATCCGGTTGGCGAGGCTGCCGCCGGCCGAGTTCGAGCCGAGGCCCTTGATGCCATCCCGCGCGGCCTCGGCGACGCCGCTGCCAAGGGCCATAGCGGCCCCGCCGGCAATGCCGGCCATGCCCGTTGCCCCTTTCTCCTTCGCTTGCGCGACGGCAGATTGTCCGGCCTGCGCCGCGCCGGCCACGCTGTTAGCCGCGCCGCCGGCCATCTTTGCCATACCAAGCGCGCCTGCACCCATCGCGCCGATAGCGCCGCCCGCAGCCAGGCCGGCCGCAACGCCGTCACCGGCCGTCATCGAGGCCGTGCCGCTCAGGAGTTCAGCGGCCATTTGCGGGGCCTTCATGGCGAGCAATGCCAGGACGATGCAGCTGCCCATGACCGCCCACAACGGTTCAAAATTCGAGAAGCTCAGATTGTTGATGTCGCTGCCAACCCAGGTGCCGAACTGCATGGCGATGGCGATGACGAAGTACAGAGCCAGGAAGCGCACGCCATAGACCAGCGGGGTCGTGAAGATCCGCATCGCCATATCCCGCGTCCAGCGCGTGACGCCCCAGGCAAGGACGATGGGATACACGGCCATGAAGAACCACAGCTGGATGTACGTTACCGCGAACGTAGCGGCCAGGTAGCCGAAACACAGCAACACGATGATGTCCGCGCCAAAAAGAAGGAGGTTCGGGAAGAAGTTGGCAATCGGAGCCAGGATTCCCGACGATGGGGCGAACTGGTTATCCATCTTGTTGATGACGTCGATGCCCATCCAGAACACATCGGAGGGGCTGCTACCGCTGACGCCCGCCCCTTGCTTGGCAAGCTGGATGAAGCCATTAACGATGTCGAGCAAGAAATCCGAGTGCTCGATACCCAGGAGGACGACACCGAGCCAGCCGACGCGAGACACGGTTGTGATGCCGATGTCAACGATGTCCGACCCCTTGAGCAGTCGCCAGCTGAGCGTCCATGCCAGCTCGATTGTGAAC